>NZ_AYXS01000048.1:59268-59430 GCF_000505765.1 Asaia sp. SF2.1
ATTTCATCCTGCCGGCCGGAACCCTCGGCCTGGCAGATCTGACATTCATCACGACAGAAGCGAACCCGCATCATGACAAACGAGCCGCCCTCACGCCGTCGTCTTGCCAAGGCCGTAGGCCAGGTCGCGAGCGGCAACATGCTCGAAATGTATGACTTCATG
>NZ_AYXS01000048.1:59470-61832 GCF_000505765.1 Asaia sp. SF2.1
GTGTTCGGCTATTACGCTGCCGATATCGGCAGGGCGTTTTTTCCCTCGGGCAACGCCCAGGCCGAGTTGATGTCGTCTTTTGCCACGTTCGGTGCCGGGTTTCTGATGCGCCCACTCGGTGCTCTTGTGCTCGGCGCCTATGTTGATCGTATCGGGCGGCGCAAGGGGCTTATCCTCACGCTCACCCTCATGGCCATTGGCACCATGACCCTGGCCCTGACGCCCAGTTACAAGAGGATCGGTATTCTCGCGCCGCTTCTGGTGTTGCTCGGGCGGCTGATCCAGGGGTTTTCCGCCGGGGTCGAGGTGGGATCGAGTTCTGTCTATCTGTCCGAAATCGCCACGGAGAAAAATCGCGGTTTTATCGTGGCTTTCCAGTCTGCCTCCATTCAGCTCGCCGTCGTGCTGGCCGCGGCAATCGGATTTGGCCTGACATCCCTGCTGGGCGGTCCGGTCATGTCGGCTTGGGGGTGGCGTATTCCGCTCGCGCTGGGCTGTATGATCGTGCCTGTGCTCATATTCCTGCGGCGCAATCTGCAGGAAACCGAGGCTTTTTCCTCTCAGGCCACGCATCCCGGCATTTGGGAGATTGCGGTGTCTTTGGTCCGTAACTGGTATGTGGGGCTGATTGGTATCCTGACCGGTGTGATGAGCACGGTCTCGTTTTATGTAATCACCGCCTATTGCCCTGCTTTTGGTACGCGCGTGCTGCATCTGGGGCGACAGGATGCGCTGCTGGTCACACTTTGCGCGGGGCTCGCCAATCTGGTTCTGGTCCCTGTTTTCGGGCTGGTTTCTGACAGGATCGGGCGCAAGAAGCTGCTGATTGGCGCCACAACGCTCGTGTTGTGTCTGGCATGGCCGATGATGAAATGGTTGGTGGCTGCGCCGAGCTTCGGCAGGTTGCTCAGTGTCGAGCTGGCTTTGGCGATACTCTACAGTGCCTATAACGGGGCCGCCATCGTCTGGCTGACCGAGATCGTACCGCCGCGTATACGCACGACGGGTTTCTCCCTGGCCTACAGTCTAGCCACCTGCATCGGCGGGTTTAGCCCGGTCGTATGCACTTGGCTGATCTTGCAGACCCAGGACAGGGCCATGCCTGCATTGTGGCTTTCTGCGGCGGCGGCGTGTGGGTTGCTCGCTGCCATTGTGTCGCGGCCCTATGTCGAACGTAGCCCGCGCCAAGTCGGATAAACGTTTGGAGATAAAAAAGGCCAGGAGAGTATCCCGGCCTTTTCTTTTCTGATCTGCAAGGGTGTCGAGCCTATTCCCGCTCGACCTGCAATTTCTTGATATTGGCGATGGCCTTGGCCGGGTTCAGACCCTTGGGGCAGGTCTGGGTGCAGTTCATGATGGTGCGGCAGCCATAGAGCTTCATGGAATCATCCAGCGCTTCCAATCGCTCGCCCGTATGGTCGTCGCGGCTGTCCATGATCCAGCGATTGGCGGCCAGCAGAGTGGCTGGCCCGAGATAGCGGTCGCCATTCCACCAATAGGACGGGCAGGACGTGCTGCAGCAGAAGCACAGGATGCACTCCCACATGCCATCCAGCTTTTCGCGCTCTTCCACGCTTTGCAGGCGTTCGGTATCGGGCGGCGGCGGGGTGTCGCTTTTCAGCCAGGGCTGAATGGATTCAAGCTGGGCATAAGCGCCGTTCAGGTTGGGCACCAGATCCTTCACCACCGGCATATGCGGCAGCGGATTGATCTTGACCGTGCCCTTGATCGAGCTGATGGGCTTGAGACAGGCCAGCGTGTTTTCGCCATCGATGTTCATGGCGCAGGACCCGCAGATCCCCTCGCGGCAGGAGCGGCGGAAGGTCAGCGTCGCGTCGATATGGTCCTTGATATAGAGCAGGGCATCGAGAACCATCGGCCCGACCTTGTCGAGATCCAGCTCGTAGCTGTCGAGGCTCGGATTGGACTCGTCATCGGGCGACCAGCGATAGACCTGAAACGTGGCCTTGCGCTTGGCTTCGGCAGGCGCCGGATAGAATTTGCCGGGGCGGGTCGTGCTGTTTTTGGGCAGGCGGAGTTCAACCATGGTGAGGCTCCTCAGTAAACACGTTTCTTGGGCGGGAAGACCTCGACATCATTGGTCAGGGTCTGCATCCGCACCGGCCGGTAGAGCAGGCTCACCGCACCATCCTTATCGAGATAGGAGACGGTATGTTTCATCCAGTGCCCGTCATCGCGTTCGGGATAATCGTCATGGGCATGGGCGCCACGCGTTTCGTGGCGTGCATGGGCACTTTCGATCGTCACCGTCGCATTGGCGAGCAAATTCGCGAATTCCAGGGCTTCCATCAGATCGCTGTTCCAGATCAGCGAGCGATCGGCCAGCCCCATATGCTGCGCG
>NZ_AYXS01000048.1:61910-62210 GCF_000505765.1 Asaia sp. SF2.1
CTGCATGACTCTGCATGATGCGCTGAAGGCGCTCACGCAGTTCCGCCACGGTGAACTTGCCCGAAGCCTCGCGGGTCTGGTCGAACTTGGCCAGAATGGCCTCGCCCGCCTCCTTGGGCAGTGGCGGTACCGGCACGCTGGGATCGATGATCTCGGCAGCACGCTTGCCAGCCGCACGACCGAACACGATCAGGTCAAGCAGTGAGTTCGTTCCCAGACGGTTGGCTCCATGCACGGAAACGCAGGCGGCTTCACCGACCGCCATTAGTCCGGGCACGACAGCTTCGAGATTGTCCTTGG
>NZ_AYXS01000048.1:62286-70205 GCF_000505765.1 Asaia sp. SF2.1
TGGGGCGCAGGACCTCGCCGTGCAGATTGGTCGGTACACCGCCCATATTGTAATGGACTGTGGGCAGCACCGGAGCGGGCTCCTTGGTCACGTCCACCCCGGCGAAAATGCGCGCGGTTTCAGAGATGCCGGGCAGACGCTGGTGCAGCAATTCCGGGCCGAGATGCTCCAGATGCAGCATGATATGGTCCTTTTTGGGACCACAGCCACGGCCTTCATTGATCTCGATGGTCATGGCGCGTGACACGACATCGCGCGAGGCCAGATCCTTGGCGGTGGGCGCGTAGCGCTCCATGAAGCGCTCGCCCTCGGAATTGGTCAGATAACCGCCTTCACCGCGGCAGCCTTCCGTGAGCAGACAGCCCGCAGGGAAAATACCGGTGGGGTGAAACTGCACGAATTCCATGTCCTGTGTCGGCACACCGGCGCGCATGGCCAGACCGCCACCGTCGCCCGTGCAGGAATGGGCCGAGGTGCAGCTCTGGAAGGCGCGCCCGTAACCACCGGTTGCGAGCACGACCATCTTGGCGCTGAAGCGATGGATGGAGCCGTCATCGAGGCACCAGGCCACGATGCCGCGACATGCCCCATCGTCATCCATAATCAGGTCGAGCACGTAATACTCGACATAGAAATCGACGCGATGCTTGAGGCATTGCTGATACAGCGTGTGCAGGATGGCGTGGCCCGTACGGTCGGCAGCGGCGCAGGCGCGGGCCACAGGGGCCTTGCCGTATTCGCTCATATGGCCGCCAAACGGACGCTGATAGATCTTGCCGTCTTCCGTACGCGAGAAGGGAACGCCGAAATGTTCCAGCTCCATCACGGCGCTTTCGGCCTCGCGGCACATGAACTCGATGGCGTCCTGATCGCCCAGCCAGTCCGAACCCTTGACGGTGTCGTACATATGCCAGCGCCAGTTATCCTCGGACATATTGCCAAGTGAGGCACCAATCCCACCCTGGGCGGCCACGGTATGGCTGCGTGTGGGGAAGACCTTGGTCACGCAGGCTGTGCGCAGGCCACCGGCCCCCATGCCCAGCGTGGCACGCAGGCCCGAGCCGCCCGCACCCACGACCACCACGTCATAGGCGTGATCGACAATTCGGTATTTTCTGACGGATTCCGCGCTCATTATTTTGCCTCCGTCGTGCGGGTCATGAGGATACGGGCGAGCGAGGCGCAACCGAGCGCCACGAAAAGAAGCGTGCTCAGGCGGATCACCAGACGCAGCCCGAAGCGCCGCCAGCCACGCGAATAATCGGAGGCCACGACTTCCAGTCCGAGCTGGGCATGGCGGCCTGTCAGGGCAATCAGCAACCCAAGCGGGGCAGCATTCTGCACGCGACCTGCCCAGGCCAGAATGGCAGCGCGGTCACGTCCGGCCAGACGCAGGATCTGGGCGACACCCCATATGGAAAGCGGGCCGAGCAGTACGGCCGAGATACGCTCAGCCGTCCAGTGCTCGGCCCCGTCGGCCATGCCGCCAAGCCCCTTTGCACGCGCCAGAGGCGTGCGCATGTCGGAAGAACGATTCATGCTTTTGTTCCCTTGTTGCGCAGCCGGGAGAGGACGACAAAGGCTGTGACAAGCGCAACCGAGAGTCCGGCCGTGGCAAAGACCGAACGCCGCCCGTCCTCGTCGATTTCCTTTTTCTCGAAGCGTGCGCCGCTATCCCAGATCAGATGGCGGATGCTGGCGACGAAATGGTATAGTGTGGCGACGCCCCAGCCGAGAAACACCAGCCGGCCCAGAGGATGCGTTGCCACGCGCTGGGCGCGTGCAAAGGCGCGTGGGCCCTGTGCTAGGGCAGCAAGCCACGCCACAGCCAGACCGGCACCGAGGGACGAGGCGACACCCGATATGCGATTGCCGATCGAGAGCGCCATGGAGAGGCGGAAACGATAGATATCCAGATGCGGCGACATGGGCCGTCTGATGGGCCGCCCCTCTGTGTCGGTGCCGTGATAGAACGCTTCACGTCCGTCGGAAGCCATGGCGATACCTCTGAATTCTGTGTTCGGGCTGGGCGATACATTACCCACATAGTCTCATTCAGATGGTTCGTCATGTGCATATTGATGTGAGAATCGGCACTGATTTTGTCTTGTATGTTACGGATTTGGCCCGTTTTTTCCGATATTGCGCCTCACCAATGCGTGACATTTCACAAGGGGCGCGTTCTGTTCGTTGGCGTGTTAGGAGGGGGGCACAAACCGGTAATGCGCGACAAGAGAGAGTTCGATGTCTGACGTGAGTTTCGCCCCGCTTTCCTCGACGACCAGCACGGTATTTGGCACATATCAACGTCTTGTCGATCAGAAGCAGATCGAGGCCGATGCCGCGCAGCGGGAAGCCGCACTTGCTCTGGACCGGCTCGCGCAGGCGCTCCTGGCGCGCGAAGGAGCAAAACCGGGGCTGTTCTCCCGTCTTGCCAGACGCAAGCCGGAGCCGATCCGAGGGCTTTATCTTGTCGGGCAGGTGGGGCGGGGTAAGACCATGCTCATGGATCTGTTCTGCCGCGAGGTCGGTCTCACCAAAAAGCGGCGTATCCATTTTCATGTGTTCATGCAGGAGGTGCTTCGCGCCCTGCACAAGGGGCAGAGCCGGGCCGAGCGCCGTGAGGACCCGGTGCACGAGCTGGCGGACCGGATTCATGAACAATATGAGCTGCTCTGCTTCGACGAATTCCAGATCAACGATATGTCCGACGCTGTGCTTGTCCTGCGTCTGCTCGACCGGGTCATGGCATTGGGGACCGTGGTTGTCGCGACATCCAACACAGCCCCTGTCGACCTGATGAAGCATCAGGTCCAGAACCGCGCGACCATGCGGCCCTATCTAGAGGCCTTTGCAGGCTGCATGACGGTAATGACGCTGGACTCTGCCCGCGATTATCGTCGGGGACGCGAGATCGATGCGCAGAGATGGCTTGTTCCGAATTCGGAAGAAAACCGTGCGCATCTGCGACAGCGCTTTGAAACCCTGACCGATACCCGTGCCGAACCCGGTTCTGTGGCCATTGGATCGCGTCAGATAAGCGTCCCAGCATGCAGTGGTGACGTGGCGTGGTTTACCTTCGAGGCCTTGTGCGGCGAGGCGCTTGGGCCAGCCGATTATCTGGCTATTGTGGGCAGATTTCGCACGCTTTTCATCGAGGGGATCCCCGCCCTTGTGCCGGATCAGTTTGATAAGGCGCGGCGTTTCATCACGCTGGTTGATGTCATGTATGAAAACCACACGGTATTATTTGCCAGTGCCGCCGCAGAGCCAGAGGCGCTGTACCAGACCGGTGAAAATGCAAAGGCGTTCGAGCGGACAGCTTCGCGCCTGGATGAAATGCGGTCGAGTGGGTGGGTAGGCGCGTAAGTCTCTCTATGCCCTGGTCTGATAGGGGGGGCAGGGCATCCCGATCAGTTTGTTCTATCCCAACGGGATCACTGCTCTGGATCGTCCGCCCTGCGGGCGCATCCAGCTCAGGTCCGGTGCTGTTGATAGCCCGTGACCGATCGCAAGAAATCAAGCCGCTGCTATCGGAAGGGGAGATCATCCGATTTACCGCAGTAAAGCATGAGGTTTTCGAGCTTGGGGTGCCATGCCGTGTAGGGGGTGATGAGTAAAACAATCCGATAAATACAACATAACCGAAATTTTTGTAGAAGTCATGTTGGAATTATATTTATGATGCGATATATCGACTCATCATGATGCGGTAATCAGTAATAAAAAAGTGAAAGAGGCCCCCATGCAGATCTATAGGGAATTCTCTGATGATCTTCATACTAGTATTTTTGGCCCCACTTATTGGAACTACGTCTCGATTTATGCCGCCGTCTCCGATGATGCGCGTGTCGTTTTCGACGGGTGTGACGACTCAATTCCTGCGCCATCGACAGGGAGCGCCAACAATCCAACCTACCTCAGGGGAAAATTCGCGATATACATCGATCCGTCTGCATGTTTGAAGACAACAATAACGTTCATGCCGAATTATACTACGCTCATCCATTATCAGACGAATGATCAGACAAATGGCATTGATATCTATATAGATTATAATTACTTCGATATCCCGGTGGAATATCAGGGGCAGCCAATTGCTATCAGTAATCTGGCGAATTACATGGGGCCATATTCAGGCAAGGTGGAATTTGCGCCATGCTATCTTCCAGGCACCATGATCGAGACCCCAGACGGGGAGCGTGCCGTCGAATCGCTGCGTGCCGGAGACGAGATCATCGTTTATAGCGCTGACGAACGGTCAACGAGAACGATCACTTCGATCGGTTGCGGCCAGTCGAATGTCTGTGCGTCCGCTTTCGATGATTTGTCAGGATGGCCGGTACGTATACTCAAGGGAGCCTTGTCGGAGGGCGTTCCCTACAAGGATCTGCTCGTCACCTCGGAGCACTGTTTATACCTCAACGGGTGCTTCGTCCCTGTGAGAATGCTGGTCAATGGTCTCACCATTTTCTACGACAAGACCGTGGGTTGTTCTAATTACTACCATATCAGTATGGAGCCCCATGCCATCGTCCGCGCGAATGGCGCCCTGAGTGAGTCGCTTATCGGTAAGGGTCATAGTGCCTTGCTGCACGATCAGGCAGGTTCCGGATCACCCGTCCTCATGGGCGACTGGAACAGTGCGGCTGCCCCTCTGAATACAGAGCGCAGGTTTGTTGAGCCGCTTTACAGAGAACTGGAAGCACGAGCCAGCTTGATAACCGGTGAGAGGTCTCTGCCGCTTGCGCCGGTATGTGACGATCCGGGACTGTATCTTGTGACGGATGGAGGCAAATGCATTGAGGGACTGCGGGGAACGAATGGCGTCGTCCATTTTGCCGTTCCCCATGCGGCGCGCGCTGTTCATATCATGAGCCGGGCCAGTCGCCCCTGCGATGTCTATGGCCCCTTTGTCGACGATCGTCGTCTTCTGGGCGTGCTTGTGGGAGCCATCATGATGGAAAAGGGTGGTGTCTGTAGTCCGGTGCGCACGCATATCGAACAGAGCGATCTTGCGGGCTGGCAGCCCAGGGTTGCCAGGGATATGCGCTGGACCACAGGGGGTGCTTTGCTGCCACTCCCGGAACGGGAGCACGAGGGGCTTGCCAGACTCTCTATCGAGATCCGGCAGGCGGGCCCTTACCGGATGCCCGAAGCCATCTGCATGGATCTGAAGCAATCCGCCTGAAGTGATGCCTGCAGGCGAGGCTGCCTGTGTGTCGCACAGGCAGCCTTTTTTGTATTCAAACAGGATATAGTTCCAGGGGCCCAAACAGGAGGCCCGTGGAACGAGTATTTCTTACTTGCCGTCAGACACCAGGCCGCGATGGGCCAGCATGGGGCCGATTTCGGGGTCCTTGCCATAAAAGGCTTTGAACATCGGGCCGTAATCCATGGTGTGCCCCTTAGACAGGATCATGTCACGGAAGCGCTGGCCGTTTTCACGGGTCAGGCCGCCATGCGACTGGAACCACGAGAACACATCCTGATCGAGCATTTCGGTCCAGAGATAAGCGTAATATCCGGCCGAGTATCCATTGCCCCAGATATGCAGGAAGTAGCTCGAACGATAGCGCGGCGGAACGTTCGCGACGTCGAGGCCGGTCTCGTTGAGTGCCTTGGCTTCGAACTGATCCACATCCTGACGCGGCGCATCGGCCGAGAGACCGTGCCATGACATGTCGAGCTGCGCTGCGGCCACGATTTCACCCAGTGCATAGCCCTGATTGAAATGTGCGGCTTTCTTGATCTTGGCGACCAGCTCGGCCGGCATCGGGGCGCCGGTCTTGTAGTGGCGGGCATAATGGGCGAACACCTTCGGATCCATCGCCCAGTTCTCGTTGAACTGCGAGGGGAACTCGACGAAATCGCGCGCAACCGCCGTACCGGAAAGCGTGGGGTAGGTCTGGCTTGCAAACAGACCATGCAACGCATGACCGAATTCATGGAACATGGTCGTCACATCGTCTGACGTGATCAGCTCCGGCTGGCCGGGCGCCGCCTTGGTGAAGTTCGCCACGTTATAGATAACCGGACGCGTTTTCAGCAGGTCGCTCTGACCCACGAAATTCGACATCCAGGCGCCACCCGATTTGTTGTCGCGCTTGAAATAGTCGAAATACATCAGGCCAAGCGGCGAGCCGTCCTTGTCCTTGACTTCGAAGACTATGACATCGGGGTTATAGACCGGGATGTCCTTGCGGGGCTCGAAGGTAATTCCGTAAAGCTGGTTCGCTGCATAGAATACGCCATCTGTCAGCACGGTATGCAGCTCAAAATACGGCTTCACATCGTTCTGGTTGAGGTCGAATTTCTGTTTGCGGACGCGCTCGGCGTAGTAGTTCCAGTCCCACGGCTTGAGTGTGAAATTCTGATGGTCTTCACCGATGGCCTTTTGCAGCTCGGCAGCCTCACGATGCTGTTCGGCCGCCGTTGCCGGCACGAGCTGGTGGATGAAGCTGTTCACAGCTGCCGGCGTCTTGGCCATCTGATCATACAGCGTATAGGCAGCGTAATTGGGGTAGCCGAACAGGGCGGCCTTTTCGGCGCGCAGCTGGGCGATTTCTGCAATCGTCTGGCGGGTGTCGTTGGCGTCGCCCTTTTCCGCACGGGTCCAGCTCTGGTTGAACAGGGCTTCACGCGTGCTACGGTCGCTCAGAGAAGCGAGATCGGGCTGTTGCGTCGTGTTCTGCAGCGGCAGGACATACTTACCTGTCAGCTTGCGTCCTTCGGCGGCCTTCTGGGCAGAGGCAACGGCGCCGTCATCGAGCCCGGCGAGCGCCTCCTTCTTGTCCACAATCAGAGCGCCGGCCTTGGCGCTGGCAATCAGCTTCTGGTTATAGGCGGTTTCGAGTTTGGACAGCTGGGTATTGATGGCGCGCAGCTTCTGCTGGTCGGCATGATTCAGCTCAGCGCCCGAATGGACGAATTGCTGGTAGTAAACCTCCAGCAGCATCGCCTGCTCGGCGTTCAGGTTCAGCTTGGCGCGGTTGTCATAAAGGGTTTTGACGCGGTGGAAGAGCTTGGGATTGAGATAGATCTCATCCTGATGCTGGCTGAGCTTGGGCGCTTCCTTGCTGTCGATAGCGTCCATGGCGTCATCCTTGTCCGCCGAATAGACCCCGTAGAACACGCTCTGGGCGCGGTTCAGCAACTGGCCCGAACGCTCCATGGCGACAATGGTGTTGTCGAAGGTCGGCGCAGCCTTGTTGTTGGCAATCGCCTGCATTTCCTTCAGCTGGTCGGCCATGCCCTTTTCAAAGGCCGGCACGTAATCACTGTCCTTGATCTTGTCGAAGGGGGGTGCCTGATAGGGCAGCGGGCTTGCCTGAAACAGCGGGTTGGCAGGGGCAGCCAGCGCCGTGGAAGACAGAAGGGGGAGGGCAACAGCTGCCAGAGCCGCAGTGTGTCTGAAAACGGGCATGAACAAGGATCCTACGATCGTAACATGATATGTTACCGTAGGAAGGAAACGAAGAGGCGTCAAACCGCCTGCATGATGTTCCGCTAACGTACCGGATTATCCTGCTCACCGGGCAGGTCCTGTTCATCATCATTTAGCACGCGGACCGGGCCGCCGCGCAGCAGATCCTGCAGAACAGCCTGCACGGCTTCAGAGCGTGAGAGGGGAATGTCGAGTGAGAGCGTGGCCCCGGTCTCATCGAAACTGCAGCTCTCCTGAGTGGCCTCCCACTCCGCCAGTCTGGCTTGAATGATAGGCAGCAGGCTGAACGAGGCATGAAAGCCAAGACGTTGCATGGGCACGATCTCAACCGCCTCGCCCTGTTTCAGGCAGGAAGCCGCTGCCCCGCCATAGGCGCGCACGAGACCGCCAGCGCCCAGCTTGATGCCACCGAACCAGCGCACGACAATGACCGCCACCCGGTCGAATTCCTGTGAGTCGATGGCCTGCAGAA
>NZ_AYXS01000048.1:70302-71254 GCF_000505765.1 Asaia sp. SF2.1
CCATGCCCAGCAATTATGAGTGGCATCTGGCACACGCACGCGCTCGAAAAAAGCCAGTGCCTCGGCTTCATGGGCAATCGGCGCAGCATGGACACGAAACAGGCTCTTCTTGACCACAGTGTCCTGCTGCGTTTCAGCCACCAGTGTTCGGGTCATGCGTCCTAAATCCTGCCTCGCCCTTTTCGGGTTCTGAGTTGCGGTTCTTCTCCGGTCAGGAAGCAGGCCTGAACAGGTTTTGCAAGGGCGGTGGGAACAGGTGTGTCGCGGTCCTGCTCGGGCCACATGATCGCGGCTTTTCAAAAATCCCGTGCTTATGAGGTTGCCTCTGCCATAACGCCGACCCTGGCGCGGTGATTGCGCACGAGGCCTGAAAAGGAGCGGGTGCCCCGGTTACCGGGCAGTCTTTTGCACCTGTTCGGCACATCCTATGCGGACGCTCATTGCCCGACGGCTCAGGACGATGCGCTTACTCGTCAAGCGGCTGGAACAGCTCCACCAGATCGTTCAGATGACCGATTTCCTTCAGCGCCAATCCTTCGGGAGGCTTGGGGCGTGCGCCTCCGCTCGCCACACGCCGGGGGAGGATGGCCTGTGCGAAGCCAAGTTTCTGGGCTTCCTTGAGGCGAAGATCCGTTTGCGAGACCTGACGCACCTCACCGGACAGCCCGACCTCGCCGAAATAGGTTGAGCCCGCCGATGTCGGTACGCCCGTCGCGGCCGAGATCAATGCAGCTGCCACCGCCATATCGCAGGCTGGCTCACTGATCCGCAGGCCGCCCGCAATGTTGAGATGCACGTCCATTCCAGCCATCTTGAGGCCGCAGCGGGCTTCAAGAACAGCCAGAAGCATGTTGAGCCGTGCCGTTTCCCACCCGACTACCGCACGTCTGGCTGCGCCTTCACCGGCCTTGGGTGAGACGAGGGCCTGAATTTCCAGCAGGACGGGGCGTGT
>NZ_AYXS01000048.1:71402-71518 GCF_000505765.1 Asaia sp. SF2.1
GCCGAGGGGTTGGGGACTTCCGTTAGCCCTGTATCGGTCATGGCAAACACGCCAATCTCGTCTGTCGCACCAAAGCGGTTCTTGGCGGCACGAAGGATGCGGAACTGGTGACCGCG
>NZ_AYXS01000048.1:71596-71755 GCF_000505765.1 Asaia sp. SF2.1
ATCGCCTTCGAAATACATGACGGCATCGACCATGTGTTCAAGCACGCGCGGGCCTGCCAGCGCGCCTTCCTTGGTGACATGACCGACCAGAACGAGCGAGAACCCGACCGTCTTGGCCAGTCGGATCAGTTCGAAAGCGCAGGCGCGCACCTGAGCGAC
>NZ_AYXS01000048.1:71817-78106 GCF_000505765.1 Asaia sp. SF2.1
AGAGCCCGGCGCGCTCTCGATGGTCTCGAGCCACATGGTCTGGATCGAGTCGATAACTACCACATGATGAACGCGGTCCTGCTCCAGCGAGCCCGCAATTTCGGACACATTGATACTGGCCGCCAGATCGAGTGTCGGCGCATCGAGTTTCAGGCGGCGCGCGCGCAGGCGTATCTGGTCCACCGCTTCTTCGCCCGATACATACAGAACGCGCCGGCCTGCCTGCGCCAGGGCGCAGGTGGCCTGAAGCAGAAGCGTGGATTTGCCAATGCCCGGATCACCGCCCACCAGCACAACAGAGGCCGGAACGAGACCGCCGCCGAGCACGCGATCGAATTCGGCGATCAAAGTCTGGATGCGTGGCGGGGGAGTAAGATCGCCATCCAGATGCATGAGCGTGAGGCGACCGGCACGCTTGCGTGTTTCACGACTGGTGGGCTCGACGGCCTCTTCAACAATGGTGTTCCACTCGCCACAGGCATCGCAGCGACCCGACCATTTGCTGGTGACTGCCCCACAGGCCTGACATACGAAACGGGCTGTGGGACGCTTGGCCATGAGGAACATCTTCCGGTCTGGGGTTCAGATCGGAAGATAGGGCAGATGGGGAAACATAACAAGAACGCAGGGGAGGTTCTTCTTTTTCTGAGAAAAAGAAGCAAAAAGACTTTTAGAATTTAGTCGGAGAAAAAGCGGGGGGTTTGATCCCCTCCACGGGAAAGAGTTTTTTGGTTCTTTTTTGCAAAAAAGAATGCCTCTTTGTCCTCTAACGCCGCAATTCCATCCCGATCGGCCCATCCTTGCGACCATGGGTAAACTGATCGACCATCGCGTTTCCGCTGTTCATCAGTTCTGACGCCAGCCCCTGCCAGACCAGTTTGCCATGATAGAGCATGGCCGCCCGGTCGCCGATACGCTGCGCCGAGGCCATGTCATGGGTGATGGCGACAGCGGTTGAGCCAAGGCGTTTGACACAATCCACGATCAGCCCGTCAATCACAGCCCCCATGATGGGGTCGAGGCCCGTTGTCGGCTCGTCGAAGAACAGGATGTTGGGTGTGCCTGCAATGGCGCGGGCAAGCCCCACGCGCTTTTGCATACCGCCCGACAGCTCGGAGGGCGCGAGTGCCCCGACTGAGGGATCGAGCCCGACCTGCTTGAGAATATCACCGGCCTGGGCACGGGCTTGTGCCGCACTCAATCGGTGAGCCTTGCCGCGGCCCTTGGCGCGCAGGCCGAACACGATGTTATCGGCCACGCTCATGCTGTCGAACAGGGCAGCATTCTGGAACAGCATGCCAATCTGTTCGACAAGGGCATCGCGTCGTGCGGGGGAAGCGGTAAGTACATTTTCGCCGTCGATCTCGATCGTGCCGGAATCCGGGGTGATCAGACCGAGGATGCAGCGCAGAAGCACCGATTTGCCACTGCCTGAACCACCGATGATAACCATTGACGTTCCGGCTTCGACATCGAGGTCGATGCCATCCAGTACGGTTTTGGAGCCGAAGGATTTGGTCAGGCCGCGAATGCGGATCTTGGGCAGGGCGCTCATTGGGCGAAGAACAGATCCGTCAGGAGGTAATCGAAAGCGAGAAGCAGGATCGAGGCAGCAACGACCGCAGCCGTGGTGGCCGAACCCACACCCTCGGCGCCGCCACGGCTGGTATAGCCATGATAGCAGCCCATCAGGCTGATGATGAACCCGAACACGGCCGCCTTGGAAAGACCGACCAGCACGTCCAGCGGCTTGAGCGCGTTGAACGTGGCAATGATGTAGTTCTGCGGGTCAAAGCCGAGCTTGGAAACCGAAACGGTAAAGCCGCCGAGCACGCCCAGAATATCGGCAATAAGCACCAGAAAGGGCAGGGCCAGCGTACCAGCCAGAAGGCGTGGCGTAACCAGATACTTCATCGGGTCGGTCGAAAGGGTGCGCAGTGCGTCGATCTGGTCGGTCACGCGCATGGTGCCGATCTCGGCTGACATGGCTGCGCCGACGCGGCCCGCCACCATCAGACCGGCCAGAACCGGGCCAAGTTCACGCACCACGGCCAGAACGACGATGCCTGCAATGGCGCTCTGCACATGGTACTGGGCGAAGCCTGCATAGGACTGAAGCGCGATCACGCCGCCGGAGAAAATCGCGGTCAGCGCCACGACTGGCAGCGAATAGAAGGCGATTTCAATCAGGCTGTTGAAGAACACGCCCCAGTAGAAGGGCGGTCGCAGCAGATGCGACAGGCCTGCCAGGGCAAAAAGCGCCAGAGCACCAGCCTTGCGCACGATGCCGAGAAAGGCACGCCCGATGGCCGCAACGGGATCGAGTAGGAAATTCACGGTCAGCAGCTGCCATCAGGGAAGGTCATGCTTCAAGCCCTAGCCTGCCTGACGCGCTACGTCAAAGCCCTCTGTGACGCGAGGATGCACCCCGATCGTCTGCCTTTCTGCACATGGCACCTGTGACAAACCGGATCGGGATGACGGGGTGTGAGAGGGCTGAATTCTGTCAGCCCACACAGGTGCTTCCGGTCCGCAGGGCATGTGTGTCAGATGGGGCGGTCAGGCTCCGTTCTGACGCCGGTCCAGATCGCGGAACTGGGTATGCAGGTGGAAGTCGCGCGAGGTGACGCAGGTCTCGACGGCCCCCACACGCCTGTCGAGCTTTTGCAGACGCTCTGTCAGATCAAGCAACTGCGGAAGCTGGGTTTGTGGCATCGGGTCTGACACACGGGTCATGAGCGACAGAAGGAAAGGCTCGACCTTGCGGGCAAGTGCCGGATGATGGCTTTGAAGGGCCGCGATGATCTTCGGGATGAGACGCCGACGCATCAAGGCAATGGCCAGCGCACTTAGCGCAACCAGCCCGGAGGCCATACTGCCGTTATCGGACAGTGTAGGTAGGGTCATTCCGAATGTGTATGGGCTGGAGGGCGTATGTTGCGTGCTGACATGGGTCGTCCCCGACGTGACTGACGCTGCCGGTGGCTCAGGAGGTTCTAGTGGCTCCGGCGGCTCTGGAGGCTCAGGCGGTTCGGGGGTGGAGACGTGAACACTCTCACTTCCCATGCGACGCAGCGCATCAAAATCAATGATCGTACCATCGGGCTTGATCAAGCGATGGCTGTTGATGCGTGTCCCATCGGCCAGACGCATGTCGTCGGGCGTAATGCGGGTGCCATTATTCGTGTTGCTGTCGCGCACCTTGCCGGTAAAGCGCTCTCCATGGCCGGACGGTATGGCAATTTCGATGCTGCCGCTCGCGCTCGAATGGGCGTGCTCGTCTCCCAGTACCTGATGCACACGGATATCGCCCGAAGCGCTGGTGCGTAGCGTGGCGTTGCGCGCCACGCCGTCAAAGATGGCGTCACCCGGACCGGACAGCGACACGGCAAGCTGGTCGATGGTGCCACCACGTATGACGACATCGCCGGGGCCTGTCGTGCCGATCACGACCGAGGGCGCAGTCGCGGTATCGATTTGCACCTCGCCCGGCCCGGAGGTGGCAAGAATTGCCGGCCCGGTCAGTGTGCCCAGGGAAAGGGCGCCCGGCCCGCTGCCCCTCAGCAGAAGGGCGCTCGCCTTGTCGACCGAGATATCGCCCCGGCCCTGACGCAGGGAAAGCGGCCCGTTGACCCAGTCGATATCCAGTTTGTCGTAATTCATCGCGGTGGAGACAATGGCTGCCCCCTCGCGCAACTGAATTGTGGCATCCTGACCGCAGGCATTGCCGGTCAGCCACGCGTCGTGGTGACCTGCCTCGAAGGAGAGACCCGCTGGCACCTCCCGCATGTCGGCGTTCTGCTGGAGTGCTCCGGCACCCCGGACGTGAATATTGGCGGCACATCCCGCCTCGATATGCAGCGTATAGGGTGCGGCAGCGAGTGCGGCCTCCGGTGTCGTGGGCAAGCTCGTTTCTGCAAGGGCGGGCGATATGGTCAGGACGAGAAAAACGCCCAGGCTGATACGGCTCATGACGTCTGTCCTTTTTTCATGGGGCCGCAGTTCGGACCCGCTGACTGCACGCAGGCGTCGGTTGTCCTGTCGCCGCCAGGCATGCTCTGCATCACCCGTGATTTCTGGCGAGATGATGAAATTCGCGATGCAGGTGGAAATTGCGTGAGGTTACGCATTGCTCGATATCGCTCACGCGTTTGTCGAGACGCTGCAACCGGGCTTCCAGTGTAGCAATTTCCGGCGCGCTCGCCGCCAAGGGCTGGGGCGCATGGGACGAGCCGGCAGAACGCCGGATGCGCGACAGAAAATCCACCGGTACGAAGCCTGCGATACGCCGACGGAACACGATAAGGAGCAGCGCCAGCAGGCCCCAGCCCAGCCATCGCCGCTGGCCGTGACGCGTTGTCGCGTCATCACCGGCTGTGGCCCGGTCGCTGCTTTCATCATTGTCAAAGCTGATAACCGTGCCGTCGGGCCGCGTCAGACTATGGGCCGTGATGACGGTGCCATCAGGCAGGGTGAGGATAGCATGGCTTGCATGAGACGATTTGCGGAAGGTCGACGCATGATTGAGTGAAATCGTCGCTGGCGAATGGGCTTCCTGATGCAGTTCGCCCGTTACCCTGTCGATGTCGATCCCGCCATAGCCCGAAGCGACAAGGTTTGCCGTGCCGACTGTTCCGCCGAATTTCAGATGCCCGGAGCCATGAATATCGGCGTTGAGTGCCCCGATGTTCCCGGCATTCAGCGTGATGGAGCCAAACCCTCCCGAGTTTGCCGTAAGGTGTGAGGCATCTACGCGGGCAATCGTGACACTGCCGCTGCCTGAAGTGGTCAGAGTGGCGGGGCCGTTCAGCCAGCCGAGCCGCAAACTGCCAAAGCCGTTCTCGTTCAGCACAAGCGCCGTTGCCTGATCGATGGAAATCGTGCCGCTGCCACGCTGAGTGAGCGAAACCGGCCCGTTGACGCCGGAAATATGCAGCGAACCAAAGCCACGCATGGACGCGATGATGGCTGTACCCTGCCTGACATGCAGGGTCGAGGCACGCTCGCACTGATTGCCATCGACAGTTGTCTCATGGCCCGAGCCGGCAATCGTCAGCCCTGCCATCTGCCCACCATTCCGGTCCTCCAGAAGGGCAGCGTCGCCCTGACCCTCGCTGGCCCCCTCGATCGTGATGGATGACGTGCATGAGGTGTTCAGGCGCAGCGTATAGGGGGCTGCATCAAGAAGCGCCTGAGGCGTGGTCGCGCTCGAAAGGGCCGAATTCGAAAGTGTCGGATCGGCAAGGGCCGTGATGGGAAGCAGGATGCACAGACCCATAAGGCCTATGACCTGTGGCAGGATCCGGCTCACGGTTGCATACGGATAGCGGGGCAGGGGCAGGCGGATCACCTCGTCTGATCTCCCTTTGATGCGGGGGGAGCGGCAGGGGCAGCAGGCGTGACGCTCCCTGTCGTAGGCGTCGCCGCGCCTGAGGAATCCTGAGGACTGCTCTGGGCTGCACCATTCGTCACGGGCTGCGTGGCGGGCGTGTTCGTGCCTGAGGGCTGCCCAGCGCTATTCGGCGCATTATTGGCTCCTCCCGGTGTGCCCGCTGTTGGGCTCTGGGGCGCGATACCCGTGTTTGGCACCGTCGCGACAGAGGCGGGAAGAGGCGTCGCGATGCCCGAAGTCGAGTCCGTAGCGGGTGCTGTTGCCGTGCCGCTCTGGCCCGGATTCCCTGTAGCAGGGGACGGTGTGGGCGGGGTCGGCACATTCTGGCCTGATGTTTTCGGGGGAAGGGGCGGCGTGCTCGGTGGCGTCATGCCTTGCGGGGCAATTTGTGTCGGGCCAGAAACCCCATTGCCTTGCACGGGGCTGCCCTGCGGTATTCCGGCAGGGAAAGCGCCTCCCGTTGTGGCGCCGCTCTGAGGAACGCTATTGTGGGTTGCGCTGTCCTGGGGAGCGCTCCCTTGCGCGGCATGATCCTGCGGCAGGGTCTTGTCCCCGGGAACAGGGGGGGCGGGCGGTGTGGCTGTCGGAGCAGAGGGGCTCTGAGGTGGTGATCCTGCATCGGGCGGTGGCGATGCGACCGGGCCAATCTGCATGTTGCCCGTGCGTGTCAGGGCACCGCTCACCTTTGGTATGGCGACGAGCCCTGTGCCCGAGGCGGAGACGGTGGCCGTATTGGCGCTCCCCCCAAGGCGGGCGCTGGCGGCGTTTTCGACCATGAGGGTCAGCACGTCGAAACGGCCATCCGTCACGGTCAGATGGCTGGTCTCGGAAAGCTGGGCCGAAAAGGCATCGAGATCGGCGTGATCGACGACAAGACCCGAAGCCCCGGTCTCGACC
>NZ_AYXS01000048.1:78220-80283 GCF_000505765.1 Asaia sp. SF2.1
GCGACTGGATAGTGTCGGCATCGAGTTGACCGGCTTCAAGGCTGGCCTCTAGCGAGGCCAGCGTGCCGTGAATGATGATATGGGTGTCATGACTGTCATGGATCATCACCCCGACATTCGGCGCGACCAGAATGGAGACGCGGGCATTGGGAGCACAGGTCCGGCTGGTGATCAGAACCTTGGACGATCCCTGCGTCTTGCCTGTGCGCATGGTCAGATGCGCCCCACCCGAGGGAGAACTGTCGATCGATACCCCGTCGCTCATGGCCGGATCGACCATGATCTCGAAGCGCCCCAGGCAGGGCACGCTGAGATCGAGATCCTCAGCATCCATCACAACGGGCGAACCGGCATGAGCCGGGGCAGCCATGGCATGGCCGTCAAACCCGGCCCCACCCGGCCCGAGCGGTGCCATGCCAGTTAGTAGCAGGGCCGCAAGCGCCACGCGGCGCGTGTGACGACAGGCGGGGCGGCGATACAGACAGTCTGCCATCATGAAAAGCTCCGCGTTCTCCAGCCAGGGACATCCTCGTCCAGAATACGCTCGAGCTGGTCGACACGTTCTTCAAGGCGGCGCGCCTGCACATGCGCCATATTGAGCGCAGCGAGGTCCGATTCCTGCAACTTGCTGGCCGTTGTTTTCGAGCGGGCCCGAATGGTCACGATATACATGATCGAGACAAAAAACAGGACGACTGCCGCAAGATCAATAAGGTCATTCATGTTGGCATGCCTCATAAGCGACCCTTATGCTGTCAAAACGTCTCATGCTTGTTCTCATCCCTGACGGCTCTTGATCCTGGCGCGCAGCGCTTCGAGTTCGTTCTCGACCGCCATATCGGTTTCGAGGCCCGCCAGCTCTTCCTGCAAGCTTGGCTTGCGCGTGCCACCGGGGCCACGGCCGAGATCATAGGCTTCGGCCTTCCCCTCAAGGGCGTCAAGCGCACGCTCGACCTGCTCGAAGCGGTTGAAGGCATTTTCCACGCGCGTGTCATATAGGCGCTCGCGTGTCTTGATGCGATTGGTCGCAGCCTTGTGGCGCAGCGAGAGCGATTTCTCGCGGGATTTCGCGTCCGCCAGCTTGGCCTGCAGCTTGCCGATATCGTCATGCTGCTGGTCAAGGCTTTCATTGACCTGTGCAATCTGCTGCTCCAGCGTCTTGCGCGACTGCTCGATGGTGGCCTTGGCAGCAAGTGCGCCCTTGGCCAGATCTTCGCGATCGCGGGTCAGGGCCAGTTCGGCCTTGCGCAGCCATTCGTCTTCTTCCTGCACCATCGTGCGTGCACGACGCTCAAGCCCCTTGCGCTCGGCAATCATGGTGACAGCCTGGCTGCGTACCTCGACCAGCGTGTCTTCCATCTCCTGGATGATCAGCCGGATCATTTTCTCCGGGTCTTCGGCGCTGGCCAGTATGGCGTTGAGGTTGGAGTTCACAATATCCGCAAGGCGGGAGAAGATACCCATGTGACGATCTTTCTTTGCTGGAACGAATTTAACAGGAAATTGGGGCAGGAGAACACAGGCTTCTCTTGCAAGCGTAACGATCCGGAGTGAAAGATAGAGTTCTTGCAACACTACGGATGAGACTGGCCATAAAATGGCGCGATCTGCCAGAAACGAAGAAAACCCGACACCGATCGGACAATCTCCTGCGTTTCTGGAGATGCTCGACCATATCTCGCGTCTTGCACCGCTCGATCGGCCGGCGCTGATCATCGGCGAGCGCGGTACAGGCAAGGAGCTCGTCGCTGCGCGACTGGCCCTGCTCTCGCCGCGCTGGGACAGGCCGCTCATCAAGCTCAACTGTGCAGCCCTGCCCGATACCCTCCTCGATAGCGAGTTGTTCGGTCATGAGGCTGGCGCTTTTACCGGGGCCCAGCGTCGCAGGCTTTCGCGTTTCGAGCAGGCGCATGGTGGCACGCTGTTCCTCGATGAGATTGCCTCGGCTTCCATGGCGGTTCAGGAAAAGCTCCTGCGTGTCATCGAGTATGGCAGCTTCGAGCGCGTGGGCGGGAACGAGACCATCCATGTCGATGTCCGCATTATCGGCGCAACCAATGCCG
>NZ_AYXS01000048.1:80399-82896 GCF_000505765.1 Asaia sp. SF2.1
GCCCGACACGAGGATATCCTGATTCTCTGCGAGCATTTCGCCACCCGTATGACCGCAAGCCTCGGTCGCAAGCTTTTCGCCGGGTTCAGCGACAAGGCCCGCGAGCGTCTTATGCAGTACGAATGGCCCGGCAATGTGCGTGAGCTCCGCAACGTTGTGGAGCGCAGCGTCTATCGTATGGGGCGCCCTGAGCGCCCCCTCGATGACATCGTGTTCGACCCCTTCCGTAATGGTCCCGACTGGTTGCGACCTCTCGCCCCTGAAGGAGCGACGGCCACGAAGCTGCCCGTCATGACGGAGCGCATCGTGCAGGACGCCGCCGCGCCGGCCTCGCGTGAAGCCCCGTCCGCGCCTTTGCCTGCTTCCCTCCCTGAGGGGCTGACCTTCACCGAAGCCACGCGCGCCTATGAACGTGCCCTGATCGAACACGCCCTGAGTGACGCGCGCTTCAACCAGAAGCAGGCCGCCACCGCTCTGGGACTGACCTATTACCAGTTCCGGCACCTGCTCCGCGCGCATGGCTTCGCCGAGCGTAACGCCCGCAAATCCGTCGGGACCGAAGCCTGAAAGGGGTGGGATCTTGACCATGATCTCAATCATGCAAAAAACATGCCAAGGTTATTATTCCTGAGGGGTGCTCGCTTTTGTTTGTTTTGATGTGGTGAAAATTACCATAAGTTGGGAGAAATTGCCCCCCCGTATGCTGGTGTGATCAACGCTCGGAAGATGTGCGAGTATGCAGCCTGACAGGGGGTTTTTCAGGGGTGACATAGTTAGGATGTGTACCGCGCTGCTTTTCTGACAGGTGGCAGGGATAAGCTGTTGCCCCGAGTTCGGCATTGTTGTCGCCTCAAGGGGTGTAAATGCCCTGCTGGATCGGCTGTATTACGCTGGCGCGTTTCCCAGGAGAGTGTGATTCGGGCATCGTGCGAGGGGCAGAACAAGCGTGAAACGCGTCCGTTTTGCCACAATAAATGACCATAAGGACATGAATGCGCGATTGCGTTGACGCGACGACCATTCGCCCGCAAAAGAGCACTTCCACAGTCTAAATGCCCGCCAAGGCGCAACCAATTTGTGCGCCGGAGGCGCTGTTCTATCTTGACCATGACATTCGACGAACTGGCCCTTGCGCCCGCTATTCTCAAGGCGTTGGCCGAGGCTGGCTACAAGACGCCCACGCCGATCCAGGCGCAATCCATACCCCTGCTGCTGCAAGGCCGAGATCTTCTTGGCATGGCCCAGACGGGAACGGGCAAGACCGCGTCCTTCGCACTGCCCCTGCTTCATCGCCTGGCTGCTGACCCACGTCCCGCGCCGAAAAACGGTGCCCGTGTTCTTGTTCTGGCGCCTACGCGTGAACTGGTCAGCCAGATTGCCGATGGGTTTGAGACATTTGGCCGCCATCTGGATTTCAGCGTGACCACAATCTTTGGGGGTGTCAGCCAGTTTCATCAGGTCAATGCGATGAAGGAAGGCGTCGATATTCTCGTCGCGGCGCCCGGTCGTTTGCTGGATCTGATCGAGCAGGGGCTTTGCGACCTGTCCACTCTCGAAGCCCTGGTGCTGGATGAGGCAGACCAGATGCTCGATATGGGCTTTGCCAAGCCTATCGAGCAGATCGTTGCTGCAACGCCGACTGAGCGCCATACGGTCCTCTTTTCCGCAACCATGCCGAAATCCATTGCGGCACTGGTAGACAGCCTGCTGCGCGATCCGGCGAAGGTGGAAATCGCCCCGCCTTCCACCACGGTCGACCGTATCGAGCAGACAGTCATGTTTCTCGATGCAGAGCACAAGAAGGCGGCCCTGCTATCGCTTCTCAGCGCCCCCGATGTCGGGCAGGCTGTCGTGTTCACGCTTCAGAAGAACATCGCCAATGAGGTCTGCTCCCATATTACCGAAGCGGGCATCACGGCTGAAGCCCTGCACGGCAACAAGTCGCAGGGTCAGCGCGAACGGGCGCTCGAAGCATTCCGTGAAGGCCGTGCACGGGTTCTTGTCGCCACGGATATTGCCGCACGCGGTATCGACGTCGATACGGTGACGCATGTGGTCAATCACGATCTGCCCAGCCTGCCTGAGGCGTATGTCCATCGTATTGGCCGTACGGGCCGTGCGGGACGGAGCGGGCGGGCCATCACCCTGTGCGATGCCGAGCAGCGCGCTTGGTTGCACGATGTGGAGCGCACGATCGGACGCGCACTGACAGTGCATGAAAATCACGAATGGCATTGCGAGAAAGCACGCCGTTCCACGGCACGGGCGCCGGTGCTGGGCGGCGGCCCGGTGAAGCAGATCAAGGTGCCGAAAATACGTGAGCGCAAGATCTGGACCGATGAAGAGAAGGCGGCAGCCCGTGCCGCTGCTATGGCCAAACGCGCAATCTGAACCATTTTACTCATGCATGGTAGGGGGCGTTGCCCCTGCCATGCATGACTCCGGCCCGTACCGCGTCAGGGACATGGGTACAGAAACCGGATCGACCCAAGTGCGG
>NZ_AYXS01000048.1:82993-83497 GCF_000505765.1 Asaia sp. SF2.1
GGTAGGTGAACCCTGCGTCGCGCAGGGTGGCGGGGTCCCAGATATTGCGGAAATCGGCAATCACCCTGCCGCGCATCGCGGCCTTGAGCCTGGCGGGCGGGATGGCGCGGAACTCGTTCCATTCGGTCAGGACGATCAGCGCATCGGCATCCGTTGCGGCCTCCTGGGCAGAATTTGCGTAGATCACGCCCTCTGGCAGGAGGGGGCGGGCCGGTTTCATGCCTTCCGGATCGAAAGCCTGAACGATGGCGCCTTCTTCCACGAGGCGATGAATGAGCGGAAGGGAAGAGGCCTCGCGCATGTCATCAGTGTCGGGTTTGAACGTCAGGCCAAGAACGGCCAATTTCTTGCCTTTGACCGTGCCTCCACACAGGGCGATCACGCGTTCGGCCATGGCCGATTTGCGGGACTCGTTAATGGAGACCGTGGCTTCAACCAGAAGGGAGGGGGCCCCGGCATCACGGGCAATGGCGGTCAGGGCGCGTGTGTCCTTGGGGAAGCAGG
>NZ_AYXS01000048.1:83603-95071 GCF_000505765.1 Asaia sp. SF2.1
GCGCGCCACGTCATGAACATTGCCACCGACTTTTTCACAAAGATCGGCCATCTCGTTGATGAAGGTCACCTTCATGGCAAGGAAGGCATTGGCCGCGTATTTCGTCAGTTCGGCCGTCTCAAGACCGGTCATGACGATGGGCGTCTCGATCAGATAGAGCGGGCGGTAGAGCTGTCGCATGAGGGCGCTGGCAGTTTCGCCCTTGTCGGCGCCAGTGTCGTCAATGCCGATGATGACGCGATCGGGGCGCATGAAGTCCCCGATCGCATTGCCTTCACGCAGGAATTCGGGGTTCGAGGCCACGCTGAAGGTGAGTTCGGGGCGTTCCTCACGCAGGATGCGGGCGACTTCACGCCCTGTGCCCACCGGCACGGTTGATTTCGTCACAACCAGCAGACCCGTACGGGCATGACGGGCAATCTGGCGCGTGGCCTCATACACATAGGTCAGATCAGCATGGCCATCGCCGCGCCGTGTCGGTGTACCCACGGCAATGAAGACAGCCTCGACCTGCGCGATGGCGGTGGCGAGATCATCGGTAAAGCTCAGGCGACCGGCTGCGACATTGGCCGAGACAATCTTGTCGAGACCCGGTTCGTAGATGGGAATGGACCCGGCGCGGAGCGCGGCCAGCTTGTCCTGATCCGCTTCGACAATCACGACCTCGGTGCCGAACTCAGCAAAGCAGGCGCCGGAAACCAGTCCGACATAACCGCCGCCAATCATCGCTATGCGCATGTGATCTCTTATCCTGTGCGAACTCTCTTTGTGCAGGGCGTAGCCCAAACCGGGCACGGGATAAAGCTTGCGTGCTGGAAAGGGGGGCGGCTCGCCTCCTCTATGGTGTCTGAGCTGGCCTTGACCGTGCTTCTGACCATGGCTGTTCTGACAGAAGTCCGATGTCAGCCGTGATGCAATCTTAACCGGTGGGACCATCAATCATGAGACTGACGAGACCTCCGGGCGTATCGGGGGAGGGGAGAAACGCGAAGCTTCGTATGGCTCTGGTTCTGGAGATGATGAGCTCAATGCGTTGCCGGGGCGGGCGATGGTTCTCGATGAAGATGACAGCATGATCGACACCGCGCTCAAGGCAGATATCGGCTGTTGTCGAGTATTCGTTGCAACGCCTGGTTTCACCCTGATCGTCAAATGCGGGATCGAAGGCCCTGCCAGTTCCTCGATGCTTCAAACCCTGTGGACTGAGTTCGAAGATCTGGCGGTCACGTGTTGCGAACACACCGGTATTGAATGAGACGATATCAGGAATGCAGGAGACGAAATCGAGGTGGAACACCGGGTGAAACCTGAATGCCTCATGCGTTGTTTGCCAGTCGAAATATCCTTCGGCGCGATTGATGGTCAGTCGGGTGCCTGACACCACTTCTTGAGGACTGGTGCAGTGGGGCGGGGCATTGGCCCGCGCATAACCGGATGCTCCGGTCATGATCATGATGTAACGTCAGAATAGAGCGTATCGGCGATTTCATCATTTGGCTCGTCTATACATTATATATCGAATCAGGAGATAATTGACGGATTTATTATAGTATTTCTCAAAAAAGCGATGAGTATAAATAAAACATGCACTCTTGTTGTATGTGCGAGCCACGCGGCAGGAACAGGACGAAGGTCGCCTGTCATGACATGGGGCGCTCGTCGTTGAGGGTTTCTCGAACCGGGTCACGTCAGTGAGGGCGCTCGATCCTCGGAGTTGGGGCTGGTCAAGCTCCGCAGCAGAACAAGGCAGCCACACAAACCTGTTATATGCACGCGGCACAGGGCGTAAGGGCAAAAAGGCTGGTTGCCTTTCTGGCAGGGGAGGAGGAGAAGAGGTCTCTATGTCTGACAGACACGACTCCCCCTGAGAAACCGGGCTCAGCCCTCCTTCCGGGTGACGGCCAGGGCGCACCATGCGCGTTTGGTTCGTTTTCGTGTCTCGATGGCCAAGACTGATTGGACCCGGTTTTCCCGTGCTGACCTCATCGACCCAACCCGCCATACGTTTTTCCACCGGGCAGATCATCCTGCTCGGGCTTGTCAGTACGATCGGTCCGATCTCGACCGATATGTATCTGCCAGCCTTTCCCCAGCTGGAACAGGATCTGGGGCAGGGGCCAGGCTCTGCGCAGCTTACGTTGGCAGCGTGGTTCATCGGGCTTGCCATCGGGCAGTTCTGCCTGGGGCCGCTGTCCGATCGCTTTGGCCGACACAAGCCCATGGTGGTGGGTCTGGCCATCTATGTGGCCGCGACCATCGCGCTGGCAACAACCAGTTCCTACTGGTCGTTCTGTCTTCTGCGGCTGGTTGCCGCTCTGGGCGGCGCCATCACGAGCGTCATCCCGCGTGCCATCGTGCGCGATGTGGCAACCGGGCATGAGGCTGTGCGCCTGATGTCGCAGCTTACCCTCGTCTTCGGCGTTGGGCCTATTCTTGCGCCCACGCTGGGCAGTATCTTCCTTGCCTTCGGAAGCTGGCGCCTGATTTTCTGGGCGGGTGCCGTCGCCGCTGCCTTGCTGGCCGGGCTCTGGATGACCGTTATGCCCGAGACGCTCCCGCCCGAGCGGCGTTATGCCTTGCCGCCGGTCGAGATCCTGCGCCGTTATGTCAGTCTGGTGCGTGAGCCTGTGTTCATGTCCTCGGCCGCCCTGTCGAGCTTCAGCACCTTCGTGATGTTTGCCTATCTTTCCAACGCGCCGCTCCTGTTCGAGCATCTGCTCGGTTTTACGCCCCGCGCCTTTGCCATTTTCTTTGGCATCAATGCTGGCGGGTTCATTCTGGCAACGCAGATCAACGGACGTCTGTCGCATCGTTATGAATTCACGACGGTCATGCAGGCAGGGCTTGTGGCCTGCCTGGTATCAGGACTGATCCTGCTGGCGGTCAGTGCCAGTCATATCGTGGGGCAGAGCGACCCCTGGCCACTTTGCGCGCTGATTATCACCACAACCTTCATGCTTGGCTTCATTGGTCCCAACGCCAACGTATTGGCGCTCACCCATCATGGGCATCAGGCGGGGGCGGCCTCGGCGTTGCTGGGTACGATGGCCTTCGCCATTGGCGGGTCGAGCGGTATCCTGATGGCACTGCTGCCGCCAACGCGGCTCAGCTCCACGGCGTTCGGTATGCTGGCTGGAATTACGGGCATGGTGCTGTGTAATTTCTGGCGTCGCGCTGCCGAAAAACGCCAGAAATCCGTCTGAGCTACAGGCCCCTCGCTTCGGGTCGGGAAGCGTATCAGGGGCGGAAATGCCCCTCACGCAAACGGGTCTCGATAGCTTCGAGCGTGGTGCCTTTCGTCTCGGGCACAAAGCGCAGGACGAACAGGAAAGCGAAGGCGTTGATAGCGCCGAAAAGCCAGAATGTGCCACTGCGCCCCAGATCATGAACCAGTGACAGGGTGAACAGCGAGACCAGCGTGTCAGACAGCCAGACCGTGGCGCTGGCGAGCCCCATGGCCTTGCTGCGTATGATCAGCGGAAAAACCTCGGAGGCGATCAGCCAGACCGCGACGGAGAGCGAGCCGAAATTGAAGAAGATATAGGCCAGCAGCGCAATAATGACGAGGACGAGCCGCGTTCCGCCAAGGGGCGCGTGATCAAGAAACAAGGCACCGAGCCCAAACAAGGCGAGGGCAGCAAAAGGAAGCATGACCAGCAGCATGCGTCGTCTGCCGACACGGTCGATCAGCATGATCCCCATGAGGGTGGTTATTGTCGATGTTACCCCCACGCCCACCGAGGTGAGAAGCGAGGCCGCATGGCCCAGCCCGGCCTCGGAAAGAATGATGGGCGCATAATAGACAATCACATTCGGGCCCGAAAGCTGTGACAGGGCTGCAAGCCCGATGGCAGCAATGAGTGCCGGGCGGAGCCAGCGTGCACGCAGGGCCGACCAGCCCGGTATGTCGGCGGATTTCGCCTGTGCATCACGCAAGGCGTCAAGCTCCTGACGGATGGGTTCATGATGGCCGCGCAGGCGATACAGCACGGCCACAGCCTGCGCCTCGCGCCCATGTTCGAGCAGCCAGCGCGGGCTTTCGGGCAGAAACATCATGCCCAGAGCCAGCAAGATCGCCGGGATGACACCAAGCCCGAACATCAGGCGCCAGCAATCGGCAGGCCCGGCGAGAAAATACCCTGTGAAGAATGCGACGAGCAGCCCAAGCGAGAAAACGAGCTGGAAGAGTGAAACCAGCCCGCCACGACGCTCTGCCGGGGCCAGTTCAGCCACATAGACGGGGACGATCTGTGTTGTAGCGCCTATGGCCCAGCCCAGCGCGAAGCGCGCGACAATCAGCCATGTTTCATCCGGTGAGAGCGCACAGCCCAGCGAGGCAAGGATAAAGACCAGTGCGGCACTTACCACCGAAGGGCGACGGCCGATCCTGTCTGAGAGCGGGCCGCTCATGACCGCCCCGAACACGGCACCCAGATTAAGCGCCGCGGCGATGCCCTGTTGTCCCGTGCTGTCGAGGCTGAAACTATGGGTGATATAGATCAGCGCTGAGGCGATGATGCCGGTATCGTAGCCGAAAAGCAGTCCGCCAATGGCAGCAATGGCTGCTGCAAGGGCCACCATACGATGCGCGTGGTCACGCTTGTCGGGCGCTTTTTCAAGGCGCCGCAGGGCCGCTTCGACAGTCTCGGGGTGCGATGGCGGCTGCGCGTCATGTGAGTCAGTCATCATCCTGCTCCTCGACGGGTGCACGTTGTGTATGGTGCCGGGAGGCTGAGAGGCGCCTTGTCGGCATGGCGCTCTCTCGGCTTCATCGACGTTTGGGGTCAGTCCTGAGCCCCGAACAGAGTGGCGAGCGTCTTTTCCATGATGTCTGGCGAGAGCTTTGCACCAAGCACGAGTTCCGCCCCGATGATGCCCTGATTGACCAGCATGCCGAGTCCGTCGAGCGTCTGGCAGCCCTGTGCCTTTGCTTCGCGCAGCAGCTTTGTCATGGGCGGGTTGGGAATGACATCGGCCACGATGGAAGCATGACCAAGGCTCGAAACCTTGATGGCGGGTATTGCCTCAGCATCGCCCAGACCGATGGATGTCGCGTTGATCAGCACATCCGTGCCCTCCGGCACGACGAACTCGCCCTCCCATGTCGTGGCATGGGCCTCGACCTTGCTATTCTCGGTGAGAAGCCGGGCAATGGCCTGAGCCTTGTCGGGGCTGCGATTGGCTATGGTGATTCTGGCGGCACCGGCGAGGGCCAGTTCCACTGCAATGGCCCGCGCGGCCCCTCCCGCACCCAGAATGACGATGGTCTTGCCTTTGGGCTCAGTCACCTTGCGCAGCGAAGCCAGAAAGCCTTTTCCATCCGTGTTGTTGCCAGTCAGTTTGCCGTCACGGATCTGCACGCAATTCACCGCGCCAATGATTTTGGCTGACTCAGCCAGATCATCGAGATGATCGATCACGGCAATCTTGTGAGGGATGGAGCAGTTGAATCCTGCCCACTCCATCGCCTTTGCACCAGCAATAGCGGCAGCCAGATTTTCCGGTTTGACATCGCAATTGATGTAGCGGGCGTCGATACCGGCCTTGGCGTAACCCGCTTCCATCATCGCAACGGTGGGGTTCTTGGCGCAGGGGGTGGAAAAGGATCCGGTCAGGATCGAACGGAAGGAACGGTCTGTCATGAGGCAATCTCCTGGGGTGGCCGGACGGGAGCGCAGAGCCTCCTCATCCCAACCTAAAATGCATAGCTATGCAAACTAACGCCAGAAGGAAAGATGGTTGCAGGATTCAAGTGTTACAGGATGAATTACACCCGCCCGGTGCTGCGCCTGAGCACGAGTTCCGCTTCGATCTCGTGACGCTCGGACAGACGCTCATCCGGGGTGGAGAAGGACCGGGCAAGAATGTCCAGAGCCGCGGTAACGAGCGCATCGGGGCGCTGGTCGAAGCTGCTGAGCTGATAGGCCTGCCATGCGGCCTGCGGGATATTGTCGTAGCCAATCACCACGACATCCTCCGGGCAACGCAGATCGGTGTGTTGCCTTATCGCATCCAGTGCGCCGCACCCCATGAGGTCATTACTGGCGAACAACCCGTCAGGACGATGCCCCTGTGCAAGGGCGGCTGACATGGCGTCAAACCCCGATTGATAGTCATCGGCCCCCTGAATCCGGGTGACCTCGAGCGCGTGTTCAGCGCATCCCTGCATGAACCCGGCTTCGCGCGCGCGGGATGCCGCATTCTGGAGGGGGCCCGCCAGCCAGACGGGATGTCTCACCTTGAGACCATGCATAAGCGTGGCCGCGTGATGGCCGGATTTCATGTTGCTGGATTGCACCGACGAGATTCCGGGCCCCGTCAGCGCCGAGTTGAAGCAGATGACCGGAATATTCAGGGCCGAGATGGCCTGAACCGTCTCTTCGGCGCCGATCGCCAGCGCCGTGATAAGGGCGTCCACGCGATAGCTTGCAAGCTGATCGAGGGCAGCATCGAGCGTCACGTCATCAATGACCTGAACCAGAAGGACCTGAAAACCAGCCTCCCTGATGCCTGCAGAGAGCTTTTCGAGCGCATAACCGTATAGGGGATTGCCAAGCCCGCCGACGATGACGCCGATCATGCCCGAACGGCCAGTCAGCATGATGGCCGGTATGCGGTTGGGCTTGTAGTTGAGCTCTTCCGCCGCCTTGAAAACGCGTTCACGCATGGCCGGCGAGATGCTGGCCGTCGAGGAAAAGGCGCGGGAAACGGCCGATTGAGAAACCCCGGCATGACGGGCAACATCGATAGAGGTGATCACACGTCTGGTCATGGCGCGATCATGACACAGTTCATGGCCCTTGCGCGATCCCGCCCGATCGTAGCGTGCAGGGCATAAGGCCGGATGTGACGAAGGGGCAGGACCCTCAGTGGTAGCGGCAAGGCTTGTTGCGCTCGGGTGGGTTGGCGGATTGAATGACAAGAAGTGTTACTTCATCATCACCCACATTGCCGGCGTCATGGCCTTTCTTGCCCTTGTAGGGGCCGCTTTCCATGGGGCGCACATTCTGGTCCTCACCGAAAAGAATGTCGCCCGGGCCCATTTCGACGCGCGTGCCGTCCATGGCGCGCACCCACCAGCGCCCCTTGAGCGGGATAATCCATTGCGGCTTGGGGTCGGGGTGCCATGCGCCATTCCAGTGCTGCGGCTGCACGGTCATCATCACGGTTGCCGTCTGAGGCTCCATGGGGTCCTGCCATTGAGGTCCGGCAGGCGGCGACATGCTTTTGAGAAAGAAATTCGACACCGGGCAACGGGCGATGTGGCTCACGCCGTTGTCGTCTGTCCAGAGATGCTGATAGGCGCGCAGTGGCTTGGGGGGCGCCTTGTCAGCAGCCTGCACCATCACGGCAGTAGAGAGGAAAGCCAGAAAAACGGGTAAGGGCCATAAATATTTCATCGATCCGGCTCTCGACAATCTGGGGATGGGCAGGTCACATCTTCCTGCTTACGCTTGTATCGTCGCATTGGTTCCGAGACCCTTGAATTGATCAGATATCTCTCCCTTTTTGTCGGTCTCGTCATTCTTGCCTATCTCGCCTATCTCGTCATGGGGGCGTTTCTGTACCTGCGTCAGGACAGTCTGGTTTTTCCTGCCGACACCACACCCCTCGCCAGCCCCGACGATCTGATTGACGGCGCGCGCCGCGTCACCCTGCACACGCAGGATGGGCTGGCGCTTTCAGCCTATTACCGGCCGCCGTTCGGGCAGGGGCAGGTCATCATGTATCTGCACGGCAATGCCGGGACGATTTCCAGCCGGGCGCGCCGCCTGGCCCTTATGGCGCAAGGAAACACCGGGCTTCTGGCTGTTGAGTATCGCGGCTATGGCGGTAATCCCGGCCAGCCGGGAGAAGCGGGTCTAATGATGGATGCCGCTGCCGGAATGGTGTTCCTGCGCCAGCAGGGCATCGAGCCGAGACAGATCATTCTGTATGGGGAGTCCCTGGGCACGAATGTGGCCCTGCGCACGGCCCTGGCTTTCCCGGCAGCCGGGCTGGTTCTGGATGCGCCCTATACAAGCATCGTGGATGTGGCCGCCTCACGTTATCCCTACATGCCGGTCCGGCTTCTCCTGCGCAGCCGCTTTGATACGCTTGGCCGTATTCCCGCATTGAAAATGCCGCTGCTGGTGATGCGCACATTGCAGGATCATACGGTGCCACCGGCCCAGAGCCTCGCAGTATTCGAGGCCGCCCCCGAGCCGAAACAGATCTGGACGACGCAACAGGGCAGCCATTCCACCCTGATCGAGAGCGGTGGGCTTGCCGCGTTGCAGCGATTTATCGGCCGGGTCTGTCCGGCCGAGCCCTGAGGAACATATTCGAGCCGTTGCCGGCGCTTGCCCGTTCCGGCGTGGAATGATCAGGGGATGGATTTGAGCGCCGGATAAAGCGCTCTGTACCGTGCGTAGGCTGCACGATAGGGGCCACTCAGCGTTTCATCCGGCGTGATGGTTGCCACACGCTCTGGTGGCAGGCACACACTGGCGACATCCTCGCCCGTAACGGCGATGCGGGCGAGCCGTGCTGCGCCGAACGCGCCGCCCTGCTCGCCATTGGCCAGACGGTGCAACCTGACTCCGAGAACGCTGGCGAGAATGGCGGTCCAGAGCGGGCTGCGCGACCCTCCGCCAATCACATCCGCTTCAGTGATCACGGTGCCGGACTCGGCGAGTCCCTCCAATGCGTCGCGAAACGAGAAAGCGACGCCTTCAAGCACGGCCTGTGTCATCTGGGCGCGTGTCGTGTCCTGCGTAAGCCCGACAAATCCGCCGCGTACCGTGCCGTCATTATGCGGCGTGCGTTCGCCCGACAGATAGGGGGCAAACAACACGGGCGAGGGGGCAAGCGGGGCGTCGGGCAATTCGGCAAGGAGGGTCTTTTCATCAAGGCCGGTGACACGCGACCACCAGGCAAGCGAGGCCGCTGCCGAGAGTGTGACACCCATCTGATGCCACTGATCGGGGACAGCATGGCAGAAGGAGTGAATGGCGTGGTTGCCGCCCGGATGGAAGCTGTCTGTCGTGACCCAGATCACCCCCGATGTGCCCAGGGAAAGAAAGGCATCACCCGTGTGAATGGCCCCAAGCCCGACAGCGCCCGCAGCATTATCCCCTGCGCCCCCCGCGAAGACCGGTGCTTCTTTCATGCCCCAGCGTGCGGCGAGTGACGCATCCAGCCGACCGGCAGGTGCCGTTCCCTCACAAAGCGCGGGCATGGCGGCAAGACGCAGCCCGGAGGCCTCAAGGGCTGCGTCGGACCACAGACGCCGCCCGGTATCGAGCCAGAGAGAGCCGGAAGCATCGGACATATCGTCGATCAGCGCGCCTGTGAGACGAAACCTGAGCCACGCCTTGGGGAGGACGACATGCGTTACCTTTGCAAAGATCTCAGGCTCGTGACGGGCCACCCACATGACCTTGGGGGCGGTAAATCCCGGCATGGCGATATTGCCGGTGATCTGACGACAAAGCGGAAAGCGATGCTCGAACAACGAGCACTCCGACTCGGCCCGGGTGTCGTTCCACAGAAGGCAGGGGCGCAAGACCTCGCCCTGTGCACCCATGAGCACGGCACCATGCTGTTGCCCCGACAGGCCAATGCCACGGAGTTCGGCCAGTTCATGCGGATGGCTGGCATGAAGTGCATCAAGCGCGCGCAGGGTGGCTTCATACCAGTCCTCGGGGTCCTGCTCGCTCCAGCCCGGATGCGGCCGGCTGACATCGAGTTTCTCGGTATGGGCGGCCAGCACCTTCTGGTTCGTATCGACCAGAACAGCCTTGATTCCGGACGTGCCAAGATCAATGCCGAGATAAGTACCGCCAGTGGCGTTGGAGGGCGTGTCAGATGCCATGATGCAGCGAACCTCGGGTCTGGGACTTTAAAGCGTCGTGGGTTTCTGGGAGCGGGACGTTTGAAAATCAGGGGCAGCGTCGATGAAAGGCAGATGAGCGCCGCCTCTGACACGCGCCATCCTGTCGGGGCAGAAATGGAAACACGAAAAGATGGCGCACAGGTTTCGTGGTTATTTTTTCGGGCGCACAGACCCTGACCGCAAGGGCATGCGCGTTCCGGGTTCAGGCAAAGCCGTCGAGGCAGGATGAAAGACCGCGCCTTGCAGGATTGTCGCGTCACAATCGGGTGAAATCAGGGGGCGGAATGGGCCCCCTGGGCGGTGGAACCTGACATTTCTGGCCACTCATCCCCATTTCAGCACGATGTGACAGCTGTGCCGGAGTAGGCATGGCGGTTGTTCCTGTTTATGGTCGCCAGTCTCAGGCCGTCATGGCATGGCGGGTCGAACAGACGCACGACAGAAGTCCGAGCGGGCTAAGGGAGAGATGATGTCGGTCGAGATAAGGGTGCCGGTTCTGGGTGAGAGTGTCACATCAGCGACGATAACCCGCTGGCTGAAACAACCCGGCCAGGCCGTGGCCGCCGATGAGCCTGTTGTCGAGCTCGAAACCGACAAGATCAGTGTCGAGGTTCCCGCGCCGCAGGCCGGGGTGCTCGGCCATGATCTTATGGCCTCGGGGGCCGAAGTGGCTGTTGGCAGCGTGCTTGGGACGCTGGACCCCAATGGCAAGGCCGATGCCAAACCCGACGACAAGCCGTCTCCGTCGCCCGCCTCGGCCTCAGGTCAGTCGTCGCCGGTTCAGTCTGCCCCGGCCCAGCCCGTGCTGGCCCAGCCTGCTGCGGCGGCGCAGGGCGCGGCAGGTACCACCCGACGCGAACCCATGCCCGCAGCCTCTCGCCTGATGGCGGAGGAACATATCGACCCGTCATCCGTGACGCATGGCACCGGGCTGGATGGTCGTGTGACCAAGGGTGACGTGCTGACGCACATGGAGCAGAAGCCCGCGACTGCACCCGGTGCAGCCCCCGCACAGACGGCTACGCCCGAACCGGCCTATAACCCGGCGGCCCCCTCACCGGCGGTGGCCAGCGCCCTTGCGACCCTGCTGGGCAAGACCGAGCAGGACAGCCGTGAGCAGCGCGTGCCCATGACGCGCCTGCGTCAGACCATTGCCCGCCGCCTCAAGGATGCGCAGAATACGGCAGCCATTCTCACCACCTTCAACGAGGTGGATATGAGCGCGGCCAAGGCCCTGCGCGCCGAATATCGCGAGATTTTCGAGAAGAAGCACGGCGTGAAGCTGGGCTTCATGTCGATCTTTGCGCGCGCCTGTATCCGTGCGCTTCAGGAATTCCCGGCAATCAACGCCACGATTGAGGGTGACGAAATCATCTATCGTCGCTTCGTCAATCTGGGCATCGCTGTGGGTAGCGAGCGCGGGCTGGTTGTGCCGGTGCTTCATGATGCCGATCAGATGAGCTTTGCTGAGCTGGAGCGTCATATCAACGATTATGGTGCGCGCGCACGCGCTGGCACGCTCAAGCTCGACGAGCTGTCACGCGGCACATTCTCCATCACCAATGGCGGCGTGTTCGGCTCGTTACTCTCC
>NZ_AYXS01000048.1:95206-99577 GCF_000505765.1 Asaia sp. SF2.1
TTGCCGTGGATGGTCAGGTGGTCATCCGCCCGATGATGTATGTGGCCCTGTCCTATGATCATCGCATGGTGGATGGGCGTGAGGCGGTCAGCTTCCTTGTGCGCGTCAAGCAATATGTCGAGGACCCCCGTCGCCTGCTGCTTGATGTCTGAAGCCTGTCGCGTCTGAAAAGCCCGAGCCCCGAAAATCCCGATGTCCGAAGAGAAAGCTGCTGCCATGTCCGAAGCCCGTGATTTCGATCTGGCCGTTATCGGCGCAGGCCCTGGCGGTTATGTCTGTGCGCTCAAGGCCGCGCAGCGTGGTCTGAAGGTGCTGTGCGTCGATCGTCGCGACACGCCGGGCGGCACATGCCTCAATGTCGGGTGTATCCCCTCCAAGGCGTTGCTGCATAGTTCGGAACGCCTGCACGAGGCCGAGACCGAATTTGCGTCGCTCGGCATCGATAACGTCAAGCCAACGCTCAATCTTGGCCAGATGATGGCCCGCAAGGAGCGCGTGGTGGGCGATACGGTCAAGGGCATCGGTTATCTCTTTCGCAAGAACAACGTGACCTTTCGCGTGGGCGAGGCTGTCCTGACAGGGCCGCACAGCCTCACGATCAACGGCGAGGCAGTGACGGCGCAATCCATCGTGATTGCGACAGGGAGCGCCCCCGCAGCCCTACCCGGTGTGACATTTGACGAGAAGCGCGTTGTCTCCTCGACGGGCGTACTCAGCCTGGAAAACGTGCCGAAGCGTCTCGCCGTCATCGGTGCGGGTGTGATCGGGCTGGAGCTGGGGAGCGTCTGGAAGCGCCTCGGCAGTGAAGTGACGGTCATCGAATATGGCGACCATATCGCACCGGGTTTCGACCGTGGTCTGGGGCGTCAGTTCCAGCGTTCGCTCGAAAAGCTGGGCCTGAAATTCCGCCTTTCCACCCGCGTGACCAAAGTGGCAACAGAGGGTGAAAGCCTCGCCCTGACGCTGCAAAAGGTTGGGAAGGAAGAAACCGAGACGCTGGAGGCCGATGTGGTTCTGGTGGCGATCGGTCGCAAACCCTACACGCAGGGTCTCGATCTGGGCGCTGTCGGGATCGATCCTGACGAAGCCGGTCGTATTCCTGTTGACGGGCATTTCCGTACGTCCTGCCCCAGCATCTATGCCATTGGCGATGTCATCGCCGGGCCGATGCTGGCGCACAAGGCCGAGGAAGAAGGTCTGGCGCTTGCCGAGCAACTGGCAGGGCGCGTCGGGCATGTTCCCTATGATGCGATCCCTTCGGTTATCTATACCCAGCCGGAATTTGCGATGGTGGGCAAGACCGAGGAACAGCTCAAGCAGGAGGGCATTGCCTACAAGACGGGCAGCTTCCCCTTCATGGCGAGTGCCCGTGCCCGTGCCATTGCGGCGACAGATGGCGGCGTAAAGGTTCTGACCGATGCCAAGACAGACCGTATTCTCGGTGTGCATATTCTGGGGGCCTGTGCGGGCGAGCTGATTGCCGAGGCCACGTTGGCCATGACCTTCAAGGCCAGTGCCGAGGACGTGGCTCTGGCCTGCCACGCTCATCCCACCCTGTCCGAAGCCTTCAAGGAAGCGGCTATGGGGGCTTTCGACCGGGCCCTGCATCTCTGAGAGCGGCAAGGCATGCCCCGTCTGTCACGGGGCATGACAAGGGCGACTTTTCGTCGATGTCTGATGTCGCGGCCGACCGGGGTTCATTCTGTCTTCGTCGGGGCCATCAGGGAGTTCAGAAGCCTATAGGTCGCTTCGACGCGGGCTTCATTCGGTGTATTTCTGTTGGCCAGCATGACAACACCAATTTTCTGACCTGGGATCATTGCGACATAGCCGCCAAAACCGTCGGTTGAGCCAGTCTTGTTGAAAATTACATTCTGATTGTCAGCTTGGTGCGGTTCGACGGCCGTGACCGGATGCGGTTTCATGATGAAATCATAGCCATTGCCGAGCAGCATCGGCTGCAGAGGCGTAGGCCAGGGATAATGCTCCCAGATCATGTCCTGGGTGAAGAATTCTGTCTTGTAGCGCCCTTGCTGCGTCATCTTTACAGCGCGCCGCAAGTCATCCGGGGGATGGCCAAGACCTAGTTCGATATCCAGCATTTCCAGCATGTCGCTGGGTGTCGATTTGACGCCATAAGCCTCAGTTGCCAACACACCGGGGTGCACCCGTTCGGGGGCATCGGTCTTTTTGTCATAGCCGTAGGCGTAGTTTTTCATCTCACTGGCCGGTACCTCGATCCAGCTGTGTCTCAGTCCAAACGCGGGGAAGAGGATTGTCTGAACGGCTCTGGTGTAGGTCATTCCCAGTGACTGGGCAGAGATGTAACCCAGCAGGCCGATGCTGATATTGGAATAACTCCGCGCGCCGGGTTGCGGTGGATGCCAGGCTTCGAGCCATCGGGTCAGGCCTTTGATACCAGCGACCGTCTCCGGCACCTGCAGGGGAAGGCCCCCGGAATGGTGGGCCGCCAGATCAAGAAGCGTGAGATCATGACCGATACGGCAATGATCGTTGCACAAATGATGGGCGACCGTATCACTCAGGCGCATCTTGCCGTGGTCAACAGCAAGAGCGGCCAGGGTAACGTTGAAAATCTTGCTCATCGAGCCCAGCTCGAACAGCGTATCAGGCGTGACCGGTCGATGATCTGCCCGTGAGGCGAGCCCTACCGTATAAAAATGATGAACGCCATTTTGAGTCACGCCAATCGCAAGACCCGGCACGTTATAGCGGCTGGCAAGGGGCGCAAAGGCAGCCTTGATCTTGTTATCAACATCATCAGCCCATGCAGGCGCCGTAAGCGCCAAACCACAAGCGACCGACAGCAACCTCAAGAAAGAGTGCCTGCGCTGAACCATGAGTATCTCCCGTTTTCGGATAGTCTCATGGTGCATGCTTATGATGGCGGAAAAACGCCTGACTTGAGGGCGTCGGGGCGGGGCCTCATGATGCCCCGCCGAAAGTGATATCAGCCCAGAGCTTCCTGCACGAGGGCAGCCTGTTCTGCCAGATGCTCGCTTGCAAGACCGGTGGCCGGCGAGGCAGACGCCTTGCGACCGACAAAGATCGGGCGCGGATAAGCGTGATTGCACCGTTCGGCCGAATTCTCGATACGACGATCGACAAAGGCCCAGGCACCGCCATTCTGCGATTCTTCCTGACACCAGATGATCTGCGCATTGGGGTAGCGGGCAAGTTGCTGCGACAGCACATCACGGGGGAAGGGATAGAGCTGCTCAAGGCGCAGGATCGCCACATTGTCACGGTTGCTGTCACGGCGGGCAGCACGCAGATCATAATAGACCTTGCCCGAGCACAGTACCACGCGGGTGATATCCTGATCGGGCAGCAGGGTATCGGTCTCGGGCAGGACGGTGCAGAAACGTGTTTCGGGTCCGAAATCGGCCAGTTCCGACACGGCTTCCTTGTGACGCAGCAGCGATTTGGGCGTCATGATGATCAGCGGCTTGCGACATTCACGCGCAATCTGGCGACGCAGGGCGTGGAAGTAGTTTGCCGGGGTGGTGATATTGCACACGCGCAGATTGTTCTCGGCGCAAAGCTGCAGATAGCGTTCAAGACGGGCAGAAGAGTGCTCCGGCCCCTGTCCCTCATAACCATGAGGCAGCAGCATCACGAGGCCCGACGTACGCAGCCACTTCGTCTCGCCCGATGCGATGAACTGGTCGATGATGACCTGCGCCCCATTGGCGAAATCGCCAAACTGCGCCTCCCACAGTACCAGTGAGTTGGGCGCGGCCAGCGTGTAGCCATATTCGAAGCCAAGCACACCGAACTCGGACAGCAGCGAGTTATAGACCTCGATGCGGGCCTGACCATCGGCAATGTTGTTCAGCGGCACATAGTCGCTCTGATTGATCTGGTCGACCAGAACGGCGTGACGCTGGCTGAATGTCCCGCGCTGGCAATCCTCGCCTGACAGGCGCACAGGATGATGCTGAAGCAGCAGCGAACCGAAGGCGAGGGCTTCACCCAGCGCCCAGTCAATTCCAGCACCCGTCTCGATGGCCTGGCCACGTGCCTGGATGACGCGGCGCAGGCGCGGGTGCAGGGCAAAATCTTCCGGGATGCGCGTCAGGGCTGCGCCCACGCGTTGCAGACCCGAAATGCTGATGCCAGTCACCGGCTGCTCACGCAGTGGTTCGTCAGACAGGCGCGATGGGTCCTGATTGCATTCCAGCCAGTCTTCGCGGCTGGGTTCGTAGGATTTCGCGGCCTCGAACTGCTCCTGCAGATGATCCTGGAAATACTGGAACTGGTCATCGGCCGTCTCGGCATCGATCACCTTCTGGCGTGCCAGCTTCTTGGCATAGAGCGCACGCGTGGTCGGGCGTGCGGCAATGGCCT
>NZ_AYXS01000048.1:99629-102524 GCF_000505765.1 Asaia sp. SF2.1
TGTACATGGTGGGCTGGGTGAAGGCCGGTTCGTCGGCCTCATTATGTCCATGACGGCGATAGCAGACCAGATCGATCACCACATCTGCCGCGAATTCACGACGGTAATCGGCTGCAAGGCGCGCGCAATAGGCGGCGGCTTCGGGCTCGTCACCATTCACATGCAGGATCGGCGCATGCACGGCCTTGGCGATATCGGTGCAGTAAAAGCCCGAATGGGCATGGGCCGAAATGGTCGTGAAACCGATCTGGTTGTTCGTGACCACATGAACCGTGCCGCCCGTGCGATAGCCAATGAGCTGGGACATGGCCATCGTCTCGTAAACGATGCCCTGACCGGCAAAGGCGGCATCGCCATGGATCAGCAGGCCGAGATGGCGATAGCGGTTTTCGAGCCCGACACAGCCTTCTGAATCCTGGATGGCGCGTACGCGTCCCACCACGACCGGATCGACGGCCTCAAGATGCGATGGGTTGGGCAGAAGGGTGACACGCACCTTCTCATTCGAGACATGCAGCGTAGCGGCAGTGCCCAGATGATATTTCACATCGCCCGAGCCCTGTACGTCGGTCGGCTTGAACGAGGCCCCGGCGAATTCCGAGAATATGGCGGCGAAGGGCTTTTGCACCACATTGGCCATCACGTTCAGACGGCCACGATGCGCCATGCCGACAGAGACGCTGCGTGTGCCCTGCTGCGCGGATTGCTCGATGATGGCATGGAGCACCGGAATGGTGACCTCGCTGCCTTCAAGGCCAAAGCGCTTCGTGCCGGTAAAGCGCTTCTGGCAGAAGCTTTCGAAGCCTTCGGCCTCGGTCAGCTGATTGAGGATGGTCTTTTTCTCGGCTGCCGAGAACATGCGCCGCCAGTCATCGCCCTCAAGGCGGTGCTGAAGCCACAAACGCTGGGCGGCGTCCTGGATATGCATGTATTCGACACCGATTGGGCCGCAATAGGTCTGGCGCAGCGCGGCAAGAAGCTCGTTGATGGTGGCGCTGGCCCGTTCGGGCAGAAGCGAACTGACCATCTGCCCCAGATAGATCGGGCGGTCGCGGTCATTGGGACCAAAGCCGTATGTCGCGGGGTCCAGCTCGGTGTAGGATTTCGGAACCTGTAGACCCAGCGGATCGAGACGCGCCTCAAGATGGCCACGGACACGATAGGCCCGGACAAGCTGAATGGCGCGAACGCTGTCATCCACGCTTGAGAGCAGATCGGTGGCCGAAAATTCGCCAGCTGTCCTGGACGCCGGTCCCGCCGGACTGCGTGCGTCGAGCAGCGAAGCCTGCTCACCCCAAGCGGCCCGGTCAGCGGGGTTCAGCTTGGCGGCTTGCTGGGCTGCTTCCTGTTCGGCATCGAGTGCCCTGAACAGATCGGCGAAGGAAGGGTCCACACTGCGGGGATCGGCAGCCCATTTCGCATGCAGATCCGCCAGATAGACGGTGTTGGCGCCATTCAGCGCCGTTGGTAACGAACCGATCTCACCCATGCTTGCAGCCCTCCCCGGCTGACTCGTCCGGAACTGGATATCGACTTAAAATGGCACCCTCATGGCGGAAACAACCATGAAACTCTTGCCGATCAGCAACAAGCATAAAACTTTTCCGAACGATTTCAGTTCACAATCGCACGTTCTGCAGACGGCATCAGAAAGAGTCGAAACTTTCAATCCTGCCTGCCGTCTATAGACTCCGCACCAGAGCGTCGTGTGGTCTAACCCATCACATGGTATTCCGATATTGCAGTTTGGAGGGGTCTGTCATGCGCTGCATGCCCGCACTCGCGGTATTCACGATTTCGCTACTGTCACAGGGCGTGTCCTGTGCCTGGGCGACTCCCGAACGCCCGGTCGAGCAGCAAGGGCGTCATCTCGATTTCGACAGCCGAGCCCCCTTGCGCTGCACGCGGGCACCCCATCTGGTCAGAACCGCCTACACCCCCGGCGAAAAGCCCGCTGAAGGGGTTGTGTCCATGCGTTCGTGCTTTTCCGATACCGACCGTATCGGGGCAGGGTATACACAGTATGTACGCAACAGTGCGGTGCGCCACCTGCATCACCGCATGAAGGGCTAGCAAGCCTCTTGTGCGCCGGGGGGAGCAGGAATAGGCTCGCCCTCCATGTCACAGATCGCTCTTCAGTATGAAGCCCTTGAACGGACCCCGATCAGCGAGGCACCGTTCAGACATGTGGTTGTCCCGAACTTCGTACGCGAAGAGGACCTCCAGACACTCATCAATCTGATGCCCGAGATGAAGTCCGGCGGGTCCTTTCCCCCGGAGGGTCTGCGGCTGCACCCGACAGTCAGAGCGCTGACGAAGGAACTGCAGGGGCCGCGGCTCAAGAAGATCGTGGCGCAGAAATTCGGCCTCGATATCAAAGACGCACCGAGCATGCTCACCCTGCGTGGCCGCACCCGTGAAAAGGACGGGCGTATCCATCGTGATTCAGAAGCCAAGCTCGTGACGATCCTGCTTTACCTGAATCCGGAAAGTGCTGCCTGGTCTGCACAGGAAGGCTGCCTGCGCCTGCTGAACGGCCCCGATAATCTCGAGGATTACGAGGTTGAGGTGAAGCCCGCCCACGGTACGTTGCTGATTTTCCCGAATGGGCCGAAAACCTGGCACGGTCACAGGCAGTATGTTGGCCCGCGCTACACTATTCAGCTGAATTACATGGCCACAAATAACAAGGCGCGCTATGAACTGCGCCGTCATCGGCTGTCAGCGCTGTTCAAGCGCCTGTCATTCGCCCGATGAAACGGTCATGACGCCCGGCGTGATGACGATCGAATTCTGACTGAGGTAATGTGATTATGGGATACCGCGTTGCGGTCGTTGGCGCGACTGGTGCTGTAGGTCGTGAACTCCTGCGCATTCTTGCCGAGAGAGATTTTC
>NZ_AYXS01000048.1:102586-102737 GCF_000505765.1 Asaia sp. SF2.1
CTGTGTCCGAAGTGGCAGCGCTGGCTTCGGCCCGCTCCACGGGGCAGGACGTTTCGTTTGGCGACAAGAAAATTCTCAAGATCCAGAACCTCGAGACGTTCGACTTCACCGGCTGGGATATCGCCCTGTTCTCACCTGGCGCTTCGGTTTC
>NZ_AYXS01000048.1:102789-105524 GCF_000505765.1 Asaia sp. SF2.1
TGCTGTGCATGCGCCGCGTGCGGCAGCGGCCGGGTGCATCGTGATCGACAACACCTCGCATTTCCGCATGGAGCCGGACGTGCCGCTGGTGGTGCCTGAAGTAAACGCGAATGCGCTGAAGAAGATGAAGCGCAACATCATCGCCAACCCCAACTGCTCGACAGCGCAGATGGTGGTTGCGCTCAAGCCGCTGCATGATCTGTTCACCATCAAGCGTATCGTGGTGTCGACCTATCAGGCGGTTTCCGGCGCCGGCAAGGATGGCATGGATGAGCTGTTTGGCCAGTGCAAGGGCAGCTTTGTAGGCGATCCGCCGACCATCGCCCAGTTCACCAAGCAGATTGCGTTCAACGTCATTCCGCATATCGACAGCTTCATGCCCGATGGCTCCACCAAGGAAGAGTGGAAGATGGCGGTCGAGACACGCAAGATTCTCGATCCCGACATCAAGGTTGCGGCAACCTGTGTGCGTGTGCCCGTCTTTATCGGTCACTCCGAGGCGATCAATATCGAATGTGAGGAACCCGTCGATCTGGCGCGTGCCCGCGAGGCCCTGCGCGAGGCCGATGGTGTGATTCTGCGCGATGAGCGTGACGATGGCGGCTACGTCACCCCGATCGAGTGCGTGGGCGAGGATGCGACCTATGTTTCGCGCCTGCGTATCGACGACTCGGTGGAGAACGGTCTGGCGCTGTGGTGTGTGTCGGATAACCTGCGCAAGGGCGCTGCGCTGAACGCAGTACAGATTGCTGAGGCCCTGATTGCGCTCGATCTGATCAAGCAGAAGGCCTGATTACGGGCTATTATATTACATATTTGTCATTATTGTAATTTTGGCATTGCGCAGACCCGGCGCAGTGCCAAACTCCTTTCAAGGGCGGATGCAGGGTTGTGCTGCAAGGGTCCGAACGGAGATGACAATGGCTGTTATCGACACTCTGGCCGCTGGTCTGTTTGCCCTCGCTGTGCTTGGTCTCCTGCGTATGGCGCCTGTACCCAAAGCCATTCCGGTGCGCGTCAAACGGAAACCGTCAGCGCGCTGAGCGGTTTTTGTCTCTCCTGAGTCAGTAAGCCGATAGAGAGACATGGCCTTCAATAACAAGATCCCCGCGACTGCGACACCGCCGGAAGGCAAGACGGGTGTCCTCATTGCCAATCTTGGCACGCCTGAAGGCACCGATTTCTTCTCGGTCCGTCGCTATCTTGGCGAGTTTCTTTCCGACCGTCGTGTGATCGAGGCACCGCCAGCCATCTGGCAGCCCATTCTGCAAGGCGTTGTTCTCACAACACGCCCTTCCAAGAGTGGCGAAGCCTATGCCCGTATCTGGAACCGTGAAGAAGACGCCAGCCCGCTGCGCGTTTACACCCGTGCCCAGGCGGAGAAGCTGGCCGAGCGCCTTGGCACCGATGTGCCGGTGGCCTGGGGTATGCGCTATGGCAAACCCTCAATTGGTGAGGCTGTCGAGGAACTGATGGATCAGGGATGTGATCGCATCCTCTATCTCTCGCTCTATCCGCAATATAGCGCCACCACGACCGCGACAGCCAATGATCAGCTGTTTCGCACGCTGATGACGCTGCGCCGTCAGCCCGCCATTCAAACCATCCCGGCTTTTCCTGATCATCCTGTCTATATCGCCGGGCTCGAAAAGAGCGTGCGTGACCATCTGACGGGGCTGAGCTGGAAACCGCAACGTATTGTCGCCTCCTTTCACGGCTTGCCAAAGCTTTGCGTGGACAAGGGGGATTACTACCCCGATGACTGCGTCAGAACGATCCGCGCCCTGCGTGACGCTCTGAATGTGAGCGAAGAACAGATGCCGATCACTTACCAGTCTCGTTTTGGGCCGATGGAATGGGTGCAGCCCTATACGGCGCCTTTCGTGACGGCGCTGCCAGAGCAGGGGATTACACGTATCGCTGTCATCATGCCCGGCTTCATCAGCGATTGCATTGAGACGCTGGACGAAATCGGCCACGAATTGCGTGACGAGTTCATTGAGGCGGGAGGTGAGGAACTGACCCTCATTCCATGTCTGAATGACAGCGATATGGCGATCGATCTGCTCGAAGCACTGATTCGCGAAGCCTGCCCGCCCGCATGGCAGAAATCCGGCCTGACTTCCGCCTGATGCGTTGTGGCTGAACCATCGCTGGTTCTGTCAGCCTGACGCTTGATGATCTTGTTTTGTTCTCGAACCTGATGGCATAAGGGCAACATGTCTGAGCCAACAGGTCACGGGGCTGTGCGTCGCATCATCCATATCGATATGGATGCCTTCTACGCTTCGGTTGAACAACGCGATGCACCGGAGTTGCGTGGTCGTCCTGTTGCCGTAGGGCGGGGTGAAGGACGAGGCGTTGTCGCGGCGGCCAGCTATGAGGCACGTCGGTTTGGTGTCCGTTCGGCCATGCCATCGCGTACGGCGTTGCGACAATGTCCGGAACTGGTCTTTGTTCCGCCCCGCTTTGACACCTACCGCGCCGTTTCACGCCAGATCCATGAGATATTCGCGCGCTATACGGCGCTTATACAGCCTCTCTCACTCGACGAGGCTTATCTCGATGTGACACAAAGCTATCGCGAGCATGGGTCGGCCACCGATATTGCACGGCGTATCCGGGCAGAAATTGCCGAGGAAACCGGACTGACGGCTTCGGCCGGGATCTCCTACAACCGGTTTCTGGCGAAGCTGGCGTCGGATCATCGCAAACCCAATGGACAATTCGTCATC
>NZ_AYXS01000048.1:105606-110806 GCF_000505765.1 Asaia sp. SF2.1
CCGCGACGCGGGCCAAGATGAATCGGCTGGGCATTTTTACCGGTGCTGACCTGCGTGATATCCCGCGTGACGTGCTGACCCGTCATTTCGGCAAAGCTGCTGCGTTCTATGCGTCCATCGCCTGGGGCATTGACGATCGTCCTGTCGTGCCGGACCGGGTGCGCAAGTCGATTGGTACCGAGACGACGTTTGAGGCCGATCTGACGGATTTTGCCAGCGCCTGCACGGTGCTCGACGGGCTGTGCGACAAGCTCTGGCGGCATTGTGAGGCGCAATCACTGCGCGGACGCACTGTGGTTCTGAAGCTCAAATATGCCGATTTCCAGATCACGACACGCACCCGGTCCAATCCTTCTCCATTCTCAAGCCGAGATGCGGTGCGCGAGCAGGCTGTGGCATTGCTAGAAGGGTTCTTTCCCCTTCAGCGTGCCATTAGGTTGATGGGCGTCACGCTGACCGGGCTCGGTCAGGATGAGGCCGAGGGCACGGCAAAAGAAAAAACCGCACAATTGACACTTTTTGGTGAATCACCCTGCTGACTTTTTGCATGGTGCAGCGTTCACTGAGTCCAATGCTCTCTTGTGGAAGGATCTGCCGTCATGATTTCAGTTTTTTCCACCTCATCGCTCTGGCTGGGTGCCGTCGTTTCCGTACTGATCTGCGCACTTGGCGCAGGTTGAACGCTTAAACCTGACGTAAACTTGACCGGGCGGGGTGACAGCAGGCGCAGGGGCTGGCAAAGCTGAGCCTCTAGCGACCAGAAAATAGGATTGGGGAAATTGTGATGGGTGCCGGGCAGGCAAAGGCGACACGATCGCCACTTGGCATCATCCTGCCGGTCGTCTCACTGAACCTCATTATCTATGTCGTCATCGGCCTGCCGATGGCAGTCATTCCGCTCTTCGTGCATAATGTCCTGCACTGCAACACGGTCATCGCCGGGTTTGCCGTGTCGCTGCAGTATTTCGCCACCTTTGCGTCGCGCGCATCGGCGGGAAAACGTATCGACACCCAGGGGCCAAAGCCGGTTGCGGTGCTGGGTCTGGCGCTTGGCGTCTTTTCCGGCCTGCTGCTTCTGGTGGCAGGGCTTGGCAAATCGGTCATCCCACTCTCCCTGATCTGCCTTTTCGCCAGTCGTCTGGCCCTTGGCTGGGCAGAAAGCTGGGCCTCGACAGCTGCAATCGTCTGGAACATACGCCGCGCAGGGGCAGCAAATACGGCTCAGGTCATCTCATGGAATGGAATAACTTCCTATGGCGGTATCGCCCTGGGTGCCACGATTGGCGAGCAGCTGTCGCATCTCGGTGGCGGCTGGGGCGGGCTGGTGAGTCTGGGTGTTCTCTCGACCCTGCTCCCCGCCATCGGCACGGCACTGGCTAGCACCTATCCCGCGGTTGCCCCCATACGCCATGATGCGCCCGCCATGTCTTTCGCCAAGGTGTTCCGTCTCGTGCTGCCTCATGGCTGCGCGCTGGCAGCGGGATCCGTCGGATTCGGGGCAATCTCGTCATGCCTTGCGCTCTATTTTGCGGCGGAGCACTGGCCGGATGCAGCACAGGCTCTGGCTGTATTCGGTATGGTCTTCGTCATCGTGCGCTTCGTTTTCGCGCGCCAGATCGGACGTATCGGCGGGACAAATGTCGCGCTTATCTCGCTCGGTGTTGAAACACTCGGATTGCTGATACTGGCCTTTCTCCCCTCTGCTGAAGCGGCCACTCTGGGCGCTGCAGTAACCGGAGCGGGTTTTTCACTGGTGTTTCCGGCACTGGGCGTTCTTGCTGTTGATCGCGCCGGGGCGGAGAATCGCGGAGCCGCGCTTGGGGCCTTTTCGGTATTTCTCGATCTCGCCATTGGCGTGTCCGGCCCGTTGCTGGGGCTCGTCATCCATTCTGCGGGTTATATGGCCCTGTTCATCTTCACAGCTTGCATTACATTTCTCGGCATCGTGCAGGTGCTGAGATTGCAGCGAGCTGCAAGGCCCTGACGTCACAGGTCGAAGGAAAATCCAGAAATGACAATCGCTGCCGCCGCTGTCTTTTGCGGCTCGCGCCATGGTTCTGTCCCGGCTTTCGGTGAAGCCGCCCGCGCAATGGGAGCCGGTCTGGCAGAGCGTGGCATCCATCTGGTCTATGGTGGCGGGGCAGTGGGGCTTATGGGTGTGGTGGCCGCAGCCGCGTTGCAGGCTGGTGGCGAGGTAACCGGGATCATCCCCGAATTCCTTCACGGCCGCGAGGTCATGAACGAGCAGGTGACGGATCTGATCATTACCGAGTCGATGCATGAGCGCAAACGGCTGATGTTCGCGCAGGCCGATGCGTTTCTGGTGCTGCCAGGCGGACTCGGCACCTTTGACGAACTCATGGAAATCATGACGTGGCGCCAGCTCTCGCTGCATGACAAGCCTATCCTGATCGTCAACGTCGCGAATTGGGCTGTGCACGTGATTGCGGCTCTGGAGGCAGCAATCGAGCAGGGCCTGGCAGATGCCTCGGCGCGCAGGCTCTATCAGGTTGTTCCTGACGTGGCTCAAGCTCTCGAAATTCTGGGTAAAACCAGAAAGAGCGAGGAAAACATCGAGACAGGTCGACTTTGATCGTCTGCCCCCCTTGCAGAACCGCCCATCTGGCAGTATAGCCCCATCCATCGGTTCGGAGTGTAGCTCAGCCTGGTAGAGCACTGTGTTCGGGACGCAGGGGCCGGAGGTTCGAATCCTCTCACTCCGACCAGAATTTCCACAATTCTGGTCATTCTGGCGGTCTGGTATTGCTGAACAGGCAGACTATCCGCCCACCGATTATTTCCGATATCATCTCTCTCACATCAGAGACCTCGCGTTTCTTCGTTGGCTATGCTGCACGATTGTCTGCACAAGCCATGAACCTCTCGCCAGACAAGCCCTGACCCGGTATCGGGGTAATCAGGTCCATTATGGTAAAAGGGGGAAGGGGCGTTGCGCAATCGTTTGTGCTTTCTGATGCTCACTCTCATCCTGATCGGCGCGCTTGTCGCCGGAATTTTTATTGGGCGCTATCCGCTTTCACTTCACGCAATCGGGGCCATGATGGCCGGGCATGGTGCCGCCGAAACACGGGCCGTGCTGCTTTACGCCCGCCTGCCAAGGCTGATCGGGGCCATGGTGGTTGGGGCGGCGCTTTCAGTGTCAGGAAGCGCGTTTCAGGCGGTTTTCCGTAATCCGCTCGTTTCGCCCGATCTGTTGGGGGTACTGAGTGGCGCGGCTTTCGGGGCGGCGCTGGCCATCCTGCTGCATGGCAGTAGTGCGGTAGTGGGGTTTTCGGCCTTCGCCGGAGGGTGTTGCGCCGTGGCCTGCGGCTTTGGCATCGCGCGGCTGGTGGGGCGCGAGGGTATCTTACCGCTGCTGCTAGGCGGGTTGATCAGCGCTGCCCTGTTCACCTCTTTTCTCTCGTTACTCAAATATGTGGCTGATCCATTCGATCAGTTGCCAGCCATCATCTACTGGCTGCTCGGGAGCCTCGCCCGAACACAATGGATGCAGCTTGCCTGGGTGACACCCTTATGTGTGCTGGGCATGGCGTTGCTGTGGCTGGGTTCGCGGGCGCTGGACGCGATGGTTCTGAGCGATGACGAAGCCCGGAGCCTTGGCCTGCCGGTTGGGGTCATGAGGATCGTCGTGCTGGCCCTTGCCACGTCGCTTGGTGCTCTGACGGTTTCCATAGTCGGGATTATCGGCTGGGTCGGGCTGATTGTGCCCCATATGGCCAGACTCATTATCGGGCCGGGACATCGCCTCATGTTGCCTTTCGCGGCGCTGATGGGGGCGGCGGGGCTGATGCTGGCCGATACCGCAGCGCGAAGCCTGACAGCGTCCGAGATTCCTCTTGGCATGATGACCGAGCTTTTCGGGGCGTTAGGCTTCATCGTGGTGCTGAGGCATCTGCGTCGCGAAGGGCAGTTATAAGTGACATCCCTTGCGACACAGGCTCTCGGCTTCACCCGGCGTGGACGTCCCATACTCGATGATGTAACGCTGAATTTTGCTGGCGGGCAACTGGTCAGCCTCATGGGGGCAAATGGCGCTGGCAAGACGACGCTGCTGCGGCTGATGCTCGGTCTTATCGTGCCCGACCGGGGACGTGTTCGGGTCAATGATGTGCCCCTGACCGATCTTTCGCGCATGGATCGGGCCCGATTGCTGAGCTACGTGCCGCAAAACAGGGAGCATCTGCCGCCCTATGATGTTATGCAGGTGGTGCAGATGGGCAGGATGCCGCATGGCGGGCTGACAACGCGCCTGTCCAGGGCGGACCGCGACAGCATCGAGTGCGCCATTGCGCAGCTCGGTTTGCAGGATCTGGCGCGACGGCCCTGCACCGCACTATCGGGGGGCGAGTATCAGCGCGTTCTTCTGGCAAGGGCGCTGGCGCAGGAGACACCGGTTATCGTGCTGGATGAACCATTGGCCGGGCTCGATTACGGCTATCAGCATCGATTGATGGGGCTGCTTTCCACCCTGGCGCAGCAGGGCCGTCTGGTCATCATGACAGTGCATCAGCCTGAGATGATCTACCGTCACGCGAGCCATGTCGTCCTGCTTGAGGCCGGGCGCGTGGTGACACAGGGACGACCGCGTGATGTTCTTGAGGCCGGGCGTCTGAGCGCGTTTTATGAAATTGCCCTTCAACATTACGATCATGGTGCTGAGCGCTTCTTTGCACAAAGGGATGAGGCGGAATGAGAAGTTTCGGTTGGGGTGCTGTGCTGAGCGGGTTTCTGGCGGTGGCCACTCCTCAGGAGGCATCAGCCCTGCCAGCAACGCCGCCTCCCGCGCGCATTGTGGATGGATGGTATGCCCATAACGCCACGCTGATCATGCTGGGCGCAGCAGACAGAATTGTCGGTACGGTCGTCTCGCCGTCGCGCTTTGCCTGGATGTATTGCGTCGCCCCATCCCTGCATCAGGCCCATGTTTTTGGCAGCATGGTGCTCAATGCCGAGGCTGTTCTTGCCCTTCAACCCGATCTGGTTTTTGTCACCCGTGATTCCGGTGTGGCAGGTACCTTGCAATCTGTCGGGCTAAAAGCGGCGCCTGTCGGCTTTACCGATTTCGCGGGGATGCTGGCGACAATCGATCAGACGGCGGTCCTTTTGGGGACGGATGAGGCAAAGGCTCAGGCCGCCCGCTATCGCACGGCTTTTGCTGCGCTCGACAGGCCGCCAGCGG
>NZ_AYXS01000048.1:110910-114128 GCF_000505765.1 Asaia sp. SF2.1
TGGTGATACGAGTATCGTGGATGAGTGGATACGTGATGCCGGTGGCCGCAATGCCGCGATCGGTGTGCATGGCAACAAGCGACCGGTTTCGCTGGAGCAGATCCTGGGCTGGCAGCCCGACATCATCATTCTGGGAGCGGATGCAGGCAGCGAGGCTGAAATCGCGTCATCGCCGCTTTGGGTACAGCTTGCTGCCGTGGCGCAGCACCATGTGTTTCGCAATCCGTCAGGGGTGTTCAATTGGGATCGCTACAGCCCCGAATTGCTGTTGCAACGCCTGTGGGCGCGTCAGCTGATCGAAAAAGGGACGATTGACCGCGCTGCGATGCTCGCACAGATCCGGGATTTCTACCGCCAGTTCTATCACCACCCTCTCAGCAGCGAGGCGGCAGAACGTATCCTCGATGCGCGGCCCCTCAAGCCTGGTGCATGTCCGGGCTAGGCGGCCCTCAGGCGTGGCCGACGAGATTGGAGAGGGAGAGGGGATCGATATTGATGGTGGCAAGGGCCTTGCGCCACTTCACCATCTGATCGCTGCCGAAAATAAGATCATCCATGGCTGGGGCGCTCAGCCATGCATTCTGCTGGATGATTTCATCTTCCAGCTGACCGGGCTCCCATGAGGCATGGCCCAGCGCCAGCAGGGCATGGCGTGGGCCTTCGCCAGCGGCGATCTGATGCAGGATATCGAGGCTGGCAGTCAGGCAGTTTTCGTTGTTGATCACGAGACTGTCTTCACGCCGCCAGTCGGCAGAGTGAAGCACGAAGCCACGGGTCGGTTCCATGGGGCCGCCCATGCACAGATTGATCCGGCGCTTGGGCGGTGAGGGGGTAATGTCGAGCTGCTCGAACAGGGTTTCGAGCGTGGGGTGCGATGCGCGCTTGTTGATGATCAGCCCCATGGCACCATCCCGGCGCGAATGGGCGCAGACATAGACCACGCTGCGCGCAAATTCCGACTCTCCAAGCATGGGGCTCGAAATGAGCAGACGGCCTGCCAAGGTTTCGGATGTGGTCTCGTCGGGCGTTTGAAAATCTGAAGCCATGAGGGAAAATGTCGGCCATTGCAGGGGGTTTTGCAAGGGCGGCGCTTCGTGGCAACGATACAGAGTGTGGCAACCATGGAGCGGCTGCCCCGTCTGCTATAGCGTGGGCCCCTGTGTGTCCTGAACCTGAAATGGAGAAAACGATGGCGATTATTCTGGTAACCGGCGCAACAGCCGGGTTTGGTCAGGCTATTGCAAAGCGTCTGGTCAAGGAAGGCCATCGTGTGATCGGGACCGGCCGACGGGCGGAACGGCTTGAGGCCGTGAAGAAAGAACTGGGCGAGGCATTCCTGCCGCAGGTGCTCGATGTGACCGATGCCGAAAAGGTTCAGGCCCTGCCCGCAAGCCTGCCACCCGCCTGGCGTCAGGTCGATGTGGTGATCAATAATGCCGGTCTGGCCCTCGGTGTAGGCAAGGCGCAGGACTCCGATCTCAAGGATTGGAAAACCATGATTGACACGAATGTGACGGGTGTCGTGGATGTCACTCGCGCGTTTCTTCCACAAATGGTCGAACGCAATCATGGATACATCATCACACTTGGCAGTATCGCGGGGACTTACCCCTATGTCGGGGGCAATGTTTACGGAGCCACCAAGGCGTTTGTCGGCCAGTTCATGCGCAATCTGCGCACTGACCTGCTGGGAACGAAGATCCGTGCGAGCACGATCGAACCGGGACTGTGCGGGGGCAGCGAATTCAGCAATGTGCGGCTGCGCGACAATAAGAAGGCCGCGGATGTCTATAAAGGGACTGACCCGCTGACGCCTGAGGATATCGCGGCAACCGTATCATGGCTGCTCAGCCTTCCGCCCCATGTCAACATCAACGCCATCGAGATGATGCCTGTCTGTCAGGCTGCCGGTGGCCTCGCAGTGGATCGAAGCAGTGACTGAACTGACCCTGGGCCTGGCCCGCAAGCTTCCTGGCAAGTATCTCGTAAGCGACGGGCGTGATTTCGAGCTGAAATCCGTCCGTCCGCAGGATCATGGCGGTTTGCACAAGGGCCATGTCGAGGCGTGGCTGGACAAGCGGCGTGCTCATCTTGGGGCGTTGCAGGAAAGGCTTGCGGCAGAGCATCGCCATTCCATGCTTCTGGTTCTTCAGGGCATGGATGGTGCGGGCAAGGACAGCCTCATTCTCAATGTCATGACCGGGATGAACCCACAGGGTACCAAGGTCGTGTCATTCAAGAAGCCGAGCGATATCGAGCTTTCTCATGACTATCTATGGCGCGTTCACATGGCCATACCGGGCCGTGGCCAGGTGGGGGTATTCAACCGCAGCCATTACGAGGATGTGCTCGTTGCCCGAGTTCATGCAGACACGCTCGATGCGAGAGGCATGAAGGGTGATCCGACAAAGCGGGAGTTCTGGGACCACCGCCTGCAGGATATCCGCGATTTCGAGGCCTATCTGGGCCGGCAGGGCATCCATGTTCTCAAGGTCATGCTGCATATGTCGCCCGAATGTCAGCAGGAGCGTCTGCTGCGTCGTCTTCATCGGCCGGACAAGCGCTGGAAGTTCGATGAGAGCGATCTGGCGGAACGTCAGTTCTGGCCCGCTTACCAGACAGCCTATGAAGAAGCGATCCGGGCGACGGCGACCGAGCACGCGCCCTGGCTTGTCGTGCCGTCAAACAAGAAATGGTACTCACGCCTGGTCGTGATGGAGGCCCTGATTGCAAGGCTTGAGAGCCTGAGCCCGGAGCCACCGCCACCATCGCCTGAAATTCTCGAAAATCTCGGTCGGCTCGAAGCCAAGATCAAGGCGAGTAAGATACCTGGCTGATCTAACCTATCCTGCAAGGTCGCCTCCTTTGGGGCCCTTGCAGGATGGAAGGGTACGTGTTGTCAGTGCGCGTCCTTGCGTGCGGTTTTGATCTGCTCGCGCATTTCCTCAGCCGAGATGGCACCGGGAATGATTGCGCTCGTACCGAAAACGAAGGTCGGCGTACCATCGAGGCCGATCAGCCTTGCTTCGGCCAGATTCTCGTTGATCTGCGCGGCAACGTTCGAGGCGTGCATGTCAGTCACCAGCTTGTCAGCATTCAGCCCATTGGCCGTAGCGAGCTGACGGATACGATCCAGGGTAGGGGGCGTCGTGTCCTGCATCAGGGCGCGTTTCATCTTTTCGTAGCCGCCCTGCAGCGCGGCGGCGAAAATGGCCTGC
>NZ_AYXS01000048.1:114196-114349 GCF_000505765.1 Asaia sp. SF2.1
GTGTCCAGCACGCTTTTCTCACTCAGCACCGGCACCAGCTTTTCAACCAGACGCAGCTTGCTGTCTGATTTCAGAAGGGCATCGACAACGGGCACCATGCTGCGGCAATAGCCGCAGCGCGGGTCGAGAAACTCCACAATGGTCAGATCGCCC
>NZ_AYXS01000048.1:114382-117898 GCF_000505765.1 Asaia sp. SF2.1
TGCGGGTTGCCGCGCACTGTGTAGTCGGGCCCCTTTTGCAGACGCTCACGATCGGAGCGAACATGGGTGAGGGCGTCATCTGCTGCTTTCTGCTGGGCACCCTGACGCAGGGCCACGATGGCATCGCTCAGAATGCTCGGGTCATTCTTCAGGGCGTCGCGCAGGATCGTCACGATCTCGGCGCGCTGGGCCGGGCTGAAAGACGATTCCGCAGCCGCAGACGCAGTATTGGGGGCAGCAAGGGCCGGAGCGGCGGTCGACACGGTCAGACCAAGGGCGAGAAAGGTGCCGGCAAGCCGGGCACGGGTCGGGCGGGTCATGAGGACGATCCTGCTGGTCGTGAAAGACATGGGTGTGAAGAAAACGCGCTCCTGCATAGGCCAGCAAAAGCGATTTCGCAAAACCGGAGCCGGTCGCGCGGTTGCCCATCGTCCGGATCACGGTTAGATGCGTTAACGAACCCAATTTCCAGACAGTTGCTTCTTCGGCCCCCGAGGATGCCATCCCTGTCCGGAACAGTAGAGAAAAGGCTTGCCGGGTCATGGAGACACCGCACGTGGCGCATCGTCAGTCGAATGCCCCCTGTCGCCCCGCAGGGCGCTTTGCGCTCAAGGCAGGGTTGCGCCCGGCTTGTGCCCTTACGGCAGCCATGCTGCTCGCCGGGTGCAGCGATGTCGCGCATATCGGTCACAGCCTGTTTGGCAAGACCACGCCCATCGTGACCGGCTATATCGGGACAGTAGTGGCCGATGAGCCGCGTGCGGCCCTGATCGGGCGCGATGTGCTGGTGCATGGCGGCAACGCAGCCGATGCTGCGGCTGCAGTGGGAATGGCACTGTCGGTCACCCTGCCATCGCGTGCCTCTCTGGGCGGTGGTGGCGCCTGCCTGGCCACACGCGCCAACGAGGCCCCCCAGGCTTTCGTGTTCCTGCCCGGTTCAGCCAGCGCTTCGGGTGCAGCCACGCGTCAGGCGGCGATACCGATGACGCCGCGTGGGTTGTTCACCATGCAGCTTCGCTACGGCACCGTCGAATTTGCTGATATTCTTGGTCCGTCCGTTCGCCTTGCCCGCAGCGGCACCACAGTCAGCCGCGTGCTGGCCAACGATATTGCTGCGGTACATAATCCCCTCTTCGCCGATGACGCCGCACGCAGCGTTTTCAGCCGTCCCGATGGCGCGCCGCTGCAAAATGGCGATGCGCTGGTGCAGCCCCAGCTGGCAAGTTTTCTGGAACGCATGACCAATGTTGGTGTGGGCGATCTGTATAACGGGGCGCTTGGCGGGATCTTCGTCGAAGGGGCCAACAAGGCAGGGGGCGGCCTTTCAACAACGGCGCTGCGTAACGCCATGCCAGCGCAGATCGCGCCGCTTCAGGTCGAGCAGGATGGCTACGTGGCCTCGTTCCTGCCGCCGCCTGCCGATGGTGGGCTTGGTGCTGCGGCGGCGTTCCACTCCGGCGCTTCCGCACAGAGCGTGGTGGCAACGTGGCGCAGCGAAGACCGTCATGGCCTGAGCAATGACGCCCTCCTCAGCGCTGCACAGACCCTGGTCAATGGGGGCTCCAGCCACGGTGGTTCCCTGCCGTCGCTTCCGGCCTCGACCTCCTTTGTCGTGACAGACAACAAGGGTGGCGCTGTGGCCTGCGCCCTGACTGACAACAACCTGTTCGGCACAGGTCGTATGGCTGAAGGAACGGGCGTGCTGCTGGCCGCGGCACCGGGGCGCTATCCGGCACCGCTTCTGGCTGCTGCCATTGTGCAGCGTCGTGGCACCCTGACTGGCGCTGCCGCCGCCTCCGGCCAGAACGATGCAGCCGATGCGCTGGCTCAGGCTGCACGGGCTATCGTCTCTGGCACGACGGTGCCGCATGAAGGGCAGGGGCGCGTCAATGCCTCGGTCTGCAAGGGCGGCAATTGTCAGGGTGATACCGATCCGCGTGGTGGCGGTCTTTCCGTGGGCAGTGTGAACAACTGATCCCGCATAATCTCTCGCGTCTGGGGCATCGAGGCCGGATGTGGGAGCATGAATTGTTTGCAGAAACGACACTTATACCCCCTGGAAACAGGGGGTATTTTTTATGCCCGTCCCCTCGTGCAAAAGGGGCGTGATCATGATATGTTCTCAAGAACAAATGTGAACGATCAACACGAATCGCTCCGCCCCGATTGCCGATTTTCATGAGTTCGGCAACACTGGTGTGAGCGGAGGACAGGATATGAGCGTGGACAGGACGAAAGCACTCGAAGGTGCGCTGAGCCAGATCGAACGGGCTTTCGGCAAGGGGTCGATCATGCGCATGGGGCAGCGCCCCAAGGAGCAGGCCGATGTGATTTCCACGGGCTCGCTGGGCCTCGATATCGGCCTCGGTATCGGTGGTCTGCCGCGCGGCCGTATCATCGAGATCTACGGCCCGGAAAGCTCCGGCAAGACGACACTGGCGCTTCATGCGATTGCCGAAGCCCAGAAGAAGGGCGGAACCTGCGCCTTTATCGATGCTGAACATGCGCTCGATCCGGGTTATGCCCGCAAGCTTGGGGTGGATGTCGATAATCTTCTGCTCAGCCAGCCTGACGCTGGTGAACAGGCTCTGGAAATTGCCGATACGCTGGTGCGTTCCGGTGCCGTCGATGTGCTGGTGGTCGACTCCGTGGCGGCACTGGTGCCGCGTGCGGAGCTTGAGGGCGATATGGGCGATAGCCATGTCGGTCTTCATGCCCGTCTGATGAGCCAGGCCCTGCGCAAGCTGACTGGCACGGTCTCGCGCTCGAATACGATGGTGATCTTCCTCAACCAGATCCGCATGAAGATCGGCGTGATGTTCGGCAATCCCGAGACCACGACCGGTGGTAACGCGCTCAAATTCTACGCGTCGGTGCGTCTGGATATCCGCCGTATCGGTTCGATCAAGGACCGCGACGAGGTGGTGGGCAACCAGACACGCGTGAAGGTGGTCAAGAACAAGATGGCCCCGCCTTTCCGTCAGGTTGAATTCGACATCATGTACGGCGAGGGCATCAGCAAGGTCGGCGAACTGATCGATCTGGGCGTCAAGGCCAATATCGTCGAGAAATCGGGTGCCTGGTTCTCGTATGACAGCACCCGCGTGGGTCAAGGGCGTGAGAATGCCAAGCAGTTCCTGCGCGATCACCCCGAGATGGCGGCCGATATCGAGCGTCGTATCCGCGAGCAGGCTGGCGTGGTGGCTGACGCCATGATGACCTCGCCGGAAGAGCAGGAAGACGAAGCCGAAGTCTGAGTCCCGTCATCCCTGTCGCAGGCAGGGTAGCGCGAGACTGAATTGAAAAGACCCGCTGCATCACCAGAGATGCAGCGGGTCTTTTTATGGGTCATTCAGCGCAGACAGCCAAATATTGTACCGGGGGGACTCAACGCCCGCACGGCAAGCTCTCGCCGCCGGTTTTTACGCCTGACCCTGAGACTGGCTGAAGCTTCCGGCATCAAATGCCTTGGGGGGCGCCCAATAGGCGTCGGCCAGTTCGTTCTGGCAGGTTTCG
>NZ_AYXS01000048.1:117949-124316 GCF_000505765.1 Asaia sp. SF2.1
ATCTGTTCCTGAATCCAGTGCATACATTCGTGCAGCCCACGAATGATGATTTCCTCGGCTGTCTGGTCATCCAGCATGGCGCGTAATTCGCCAAGGCGTTCCTGCACCGCCGAGCTTTGCTTGCGCAGGTTGTAGTGTGTGGCGAGGGCACCCAGAACAGAGTCGGCGTGACGCAGGTTGAGTGCAAGGGAGCGCGGAAACCCCTCATTCTTGAGCAGGAAACCAACCACATTGGCAGGCGTGGTCGTCACCGGTTTGAGACGACGAAAGGCGTGATAGGCCGCAGCCGAGCGTAGCACGGACGCCCATTGTGTCATGTCAATTTCCGACCCCACCTCGGCAGCATCGGGCAGGAGCGTATGATAGCGCGTGTCGATCAGTCGTGTGATCTGGTCACTGCGCTCCAGATGCCGACCCAGCAGATAGAACAGCCAGGCCTGATCGCGATAGAGCGTCCCTTCCGTCACACCGGCATGAGACTGGCACTCCTGCTTGATGCGGTTGCACAGGGCCGAAAGCCCTGTGCGTCGTATGTCGCCGGGCGTGAGGTCCAGCATCCAGCGCGTAAACACATTGAGCTGCATCCACATCTCGGTCGAGATAAGGGGGCGTGCAGAGCGGGCATTTTCGCGCACGGCGTGGGCCATGGCCCGGATCGAACTCGGGTTGGAGCAATCCGTGATGTAAAAACACAGATAATCCTCCTCCCTCGCGGCAGGATAGAGGGCGTTAAACCGCTCTTCATCGCTGTTGATGTGAACGATTGAATCCCATACCGGGCGGCCATCGGCACCCCGCACGAAAGCCTCGGTTACCTCGAGCACGCGGGCGAGGTTTTCGATGCGCTCCATATAGCGTGCAAGCCACATCATGTTCTCGGCATAGCGCGAGAGCAGGGTGTTCAGGTCGGGCTGTATGCCTGCGACATAGGGGTTGAAGCGGCTCATGCTGACATCACCCAGGTATCTTTTGAGCCACCACCCTGCGATGAATTCACCACCAGAGACCCCTTTCGCAACGCGACGCGGGACAGCCCGCCAGGCAGAACCCAGGTGGATTGCCCTGTTACCGCGAAGGGACGCAGATCGACGTGACGCCCTTCCACACCGGCGGGGCAGAGTGTCGGCACGACAGAAAGATCGATGACGGGTTGGCTGATGTAATTGGCCGGATTTTCGATCAGCTTTTCGCGAAAGGCCTCAAGCTCGCTTTCGGTCGCATGGGGTCCGATGATGAGACCATAGCCTCCGGAGTCGCCGACGGGCTTCACTACGAGATTGGCGAGATTATCGAGTGTGTGGGCAAGGCCTTCGGGCTCAGCACAGATGTGGGTTTCCACACTGTCGAGGATAGGATCCTCGTCGAGATAGTAGCGAATGATGCGGGGCATATAGGCGTAAATCGCCTTGTCATCGGCCACCCCGGTGCCTAGCGCATTGGCAAGAGTCACATTGCCACGACAATAGGCTCCGACGAGGCCCGGCACGCCCAGCAAGCTCTCCGGGTTGAAAGCCAGGGGATCGAGGAACGCGTCGTCAATACGGCGGTAGATCGAGTGGACAGGGCGCAATCCGGCAACGGTGCGCATGAAGACATGATGATCTTCAACCACCAGATCGCGCCCTTCGACGAGCGGCACACCCATCTCACGGGCCAGAAACACATGCTCGAAATAGGCGGAATTATACATGCCCGGCGAAAGCAGAACCACTTGCGGGTCTGTCACGCCCTTGGGGGCTACATCGCATAGGGCGCGATGCAGCCTGACGCCATAATCCTCGACAGAGCGAAGCTTGATGCCCGATGCCAGATCAGGCAGCAGTCGCAGCATCATGTGGCGGTTTTCGATGACGTAGGAGACCCCGGAAGGGGTGCGTGCATTGTCCTCAAGCACGAGGAAGCGCCCTGAGCGGTCGCGTATGAGGTCAGTGCCGTTGATGTGGACATACACACCGCCCGGCACGTCCACCCCGATCATCGCCTCGCAGTAATTGGCGTTCTTGAGTACGAGATCGGCCGGGACAATGCCATCATCCAGAATACGGCGCTCGTGATAGATGTCCCACAAGAAGAGATTGATGGCCTTGACGCGCTGCTGCACGCCCTTCTCGACAAATGCCCATTCCTCGGCCGTGAGCAGGCGGGGGATCATGTCGAAAGGCAGGATACGATCAATGGCCTCACGTTCGGTGTAGACCGTGAAGGTGATACCCAGACGCCAGAGCAGGTTTTCTGCGTCAGTCGTTCGCTCGCGCAGGTCAGTAAGGGTGAGATGGGCCAGACGTTCCTGCACCTTCTGCAGGGCTTCGGGCAGTTCACTGCCCCGGTTCATCAGCTCGCAGTAAAAGGCGGGCGTGTCATAGGTCGAAAAAATACCGGCTTCATGGATGGGCGAGGCGTCGAGCGCCATATTTTCTCACCTTCTTGTTGGGGAGGGTCTGGTGTATCCTGAACCGAAACGTTACGGTTGTTTATTAAACTACCAAAATTCGTGACTTGCCAAGCGCTAAAAGAAAGGCTGTTCCGGGCGGGTTCGCCGGTTTATTGCTGTCAAACAGAATATCGGCCCAATGGTTGCAAGGCGCTGCCTGAACCGACGGCGGGCGGCAGGGGGGCAGGCATCATGGAGGGTGCACGATGGTCCCTGAAGGCGCCTCATCGGGGCAGGCAGGAGACATGCAGGGAAGGTGCAGGCAAGGGAGTGTCATGAAACCAGGCCCAGCGGGGCGCGCAGGATGAGCCGGCCAGTGCTGCTCAATCATCGCACGTCCTATCGTTACGACCGGATGGTGTCGCTTGGCCCGCAGACGATCCGTTTGCGGCCGCCATCGCGCACGCGCAATGCGATCATGACCTATGCGCTTTCCATAGGGCCGGATCATGCCGGACTGGACTGGCATCACGACAGACATGGCAACATGGTCTCCGAGGTGCGTTTCTCCGATCGCATGTCGCAATTCGTGGTTGATGTGAGCATGATTGTCGATCTCGCCCCCTATAATCCGCTGGATATGGGCGTGAGATCGTCTGACGGTGAAATGGCGCTCGATCAGGCCTATCGTCGCCCCGTGACGGAGGATGCGGTGCTGGTCCCGTTTCTGTCTGCCGAAGACGTATTGCCGATCGGGAGCCCTCTCGAACGCCTGTCCAGGCTGGCGCGTCGCATCGCGACCAGGCTGCACTACATGCGCCGCATGGAGCCGGGTGTCTGGACGCCTCAGGAAACCCTGAAACGCGAGGCCGGGTCATGTCGTGACAGCGCTTGGCTGCTGATCGCCCTGGCACGTCATATGGGTTACGCAGCGCGTTTTGTCTCAGGCTATCTCATCGAGCCTTCTGCCCTTCAGGCTGATCCGGACCGCCTGACCTGTGACCTGCATGCCTGGGCCGAAATTTTGGTGCCGGAGCATGGCTGGGTGGGGTTTGACACCACATCGGGTCTGATCGCCGCGCAGAACCATATCCCGTTGGCCGCTTCGGACACGCCTGATGCCGCCGCACCGATCTCAGGGTTGCTGGATCAGTGTCAGGCGGAATTCGATGTGATGATGCAGGCGCATTTTCTGCATCGGGCGTAGTATCATGGCGGACGAGGCGGGAACCAAAGTCGTCACGCGCAGTTCCGGGTCATAACCTCATCGGGATGATCAGATCGTGAAGCTTTTTTCGTGCGAATGCTGCGCTCAGCCGCTTTTTTTTGAAAATACGAGATGCGAGTCATGCCATCACGAAGTGGGGTATCTGCACAAGCAGGCCGATCTGACAGCGCTCAATCCGGCCGAGGCGCCCGGAAAATGGTATCCGATGGAGCCAGGTCTTGAGGATCAGGTCCATGTCTATTGCGCCAATCATCAGTATGACGCCTGCAACTGGCTGCTCGGCCCGCAGGAAGCTGCTGAAGGCCCGTATTGCTATGCCTGCCAGTTCAATCGCACGATCCCCGATCTGTCGGACCCGCATAATCTGGAGCGCTGGCGCAAGATCGAGGTCGCCAAGCATCGCCTTTTTCACGCACTGATCCGGCTCGACCTCCCAATGGTCAGCCGGCGAGAGGACCCTGAAAACGGGCTGGCTTTCGACTTTCTGGACGATGCGCCCGACGGTTCGGCCCCTGTCATGACCGGTCATGACAATGGCTTGATCACCCTTGCCGTGCGAGAAGCCGATGACGACCAGCGCGAGCGTATGCGCGTGGAGATGGGCGAGTATTACCGGACCCTGCTCGGGCATTTCAGGCACGAGATCGGGCATTATTTCTGGAACGTGCTGATACGCGATAGGAGAAGGCTGGAACGCTGTCGCGCCGTATTCGGCGATGACCGGCAGGATTATCAGGAAGCCCTCAAGGCGCATTACGCCAAGCCGCCTTCGGAAAACTGGCGCGAGACGCATGTCAGTGTCTATGCCGCCTCTCACCCTTGGGAGGATTTCGCCGAGACCTGGGCACATTATCTGCACATTGTCTCGACGCTGGAAACGGCGTGGCTTTATGGCATTGCCATTGCCCCACAGACACCCGAAGCAGCGCAATACTCAACTCCGGCGCTCAGCGGCAATCCCTACCGTACTCTGGGCTTTGACGAGATCATGAATGCATGGCTCCCCCTGAGCATGGCCGTGAACAGCCTCAACCGCTCCATGGGCCTTCAGGATTTCTATCCTTTCGTCCTGACAGGGGCGATAAGGCAGAAACTGGCTTTCATCCATGATGTCATTCGCGAAACGCAGCAAAGCCGCGACGCGCAGCGACAGGATCAGTCCGAGCGCGCCGCTCTCACGATGTCAGAAGGTCACGCAGCGGAGTGAGGTAATCTGCCAGCGGCACGCGCAAGGGCATGAGGTAGGCGCTCTCGCCGCGTGCACGCACCGCCTCAAGGATCGTCCGTGCGAACGCAATATTGGCGTCAAGCTTCGGTTCGAAATCCGAGGGGAAGACAACATGATTGACGCGCTCCCAATAGGCGCGAGACTTGGGGCCGATCACGGGTGACAGCCCCCAGAACACCTGATCATTCTCCAGCCACGAGGCGCACAGATCGAACAGCCTCTGGTCAAACAGGGGCTGGGTGAAGAATCCAGCAGCACCGGCATCACGTTTCTGCTGGATCGTCTCCAGTTCCTGCCAGGGGGCGCGGCGATACGGATCGAAGGCCGCATAGACCGTGAGGTGAGGGGCCTCACGCCGATATCGTGCGATGATGTCCGCGCTGCTGTTGGGCCAGATGCGATGCGTCGAATCCGGGGGCGGATCGCCCGCGATGACAAGAATCTCGCGCAGTCCTTCCTGCTCCGCACAGGGCAGGGGCGCATCGGGGTCGATATCGATGGCACGGATGTGCGGGATGGCTGCATAGCCCTGACCCTGCGCCAGCGCGGCACCCTCCCATGAGCGCAGGGGCAGGCGCAGAAGGTCGGGCAGGTTGATGGTCGTTACGTCCGGCGCGATCTGCCTTACCGTGGCCAGATCCTCAATCAGGCTTTGCGTGTCGCGCGGGATCAGCTCAATGGCGATACGGCTCATGGAGTCTGTTCGCTCCGACCGGTGCCGTCCTGCCCATTTTCAAGAATCTGGCGCGCTGCCTGCAGGGTGTTGTGCAGCAGGCAGGCAATGGTCATGGGGCCAACGCCACCGGGCACCGGTGTGATATGGCCAGCGATGGGCGCGGCCTCGTCAAAGGCGACATCACCCACCAGACGCGTCTTGCCGTCCGGCAGGGCGATGCGCGTGATGCCAACGTCGATGACTGTCGCGCCGGGCTTGATCCAGTCCCCACGCACCAGCCCGTTCTTGCCCGTTGCGACCACAAGGATATCCCCCTCGCGGGCCAGCGCCCTCGCATCCTTTGTGTTGATATGACCGACCGATACTGTGCAGCCTTCCTTGAGCAGCAGCTGCGCCATGGGTTTACCCACCAGATTGGACGCCCCGATGATGACGGCATGAAGCCCGCGCAGCGCGGGCAGCGTTTCCTTGAGCAGGATGAGACAACCCAGAGGCGTGCAGGGGACCAGCCCGTCAATACCCAGGCTCAACCTGCCGGCATTGACCTCGCCCAGACCATCCACATCCTTGTGCGGGGCAATGGCATTGGTCACCAGAATGGGGTCGATCTGCTTCGGCAGGGGTAGCTGGACCAGAATACCGTGGATCTGGGGATCGGCGTTGAGGCGGGCAATCAGTTCCAGCAACTCGTCCTGCGACGTGGTCTCGGGCAGCATGTGCATGAATGAGCGCATACCGGCGCGATGGGTCTGGATAGCCTTGTTGCGGACATAGACCTCGCTAGCAGGGTCATCGCCGACCAGCACGACAGCCAGACCCGGAATCTTGCCGGTGCGCTCGCGCAGGGTCTCGGCCTCGGCCTTG
>NZ_AYXS01000048.1:124389-125828 GCF_000505765.1 Asaia sp. SF2.1
CGTGTTTCATGGCTGCAATTCCTGTAGCAGGGCGATCGGCACGGGCAGCACCCGGACGATGGCCTCAGAGACGAGTGAGGAACGGACGTGACCGAGGCAATACGCAAGAACTTCGCAAGTGACAACATCGCGCCAGTCTGCCCCGAGGTGATGAATGCTCTCATACGCGTCAATGAGGGGGCAGCGCCGTCTTATGGCGAGGATTCCGAGACCGAAAGACTGACGGCGCTCATGCGCGAGGCTTTCGATCGTCCGGTCTGGGTCTTTCCCGTGGCCACGGGTACGGCCGCCAACAGCCTTGCGCTGTCCGCGTCCACCGCGCCTTTTGGTGCCGTGATCTGCGACCAGAGCGCCCATATCGCCAATGATGAGGGCGGGGCGCCAGAGTTCTTCATGCATGGGGCAAGGCTGATGCCCCAGCCTTCGCCTGACGGGCGCATGGATCCTGTCGCCCTCGACCGGGCCCTGGTGACCAATGCCGGGGGCGGGGTCCATACAAGCCCGATCCAGACGCTTTCGCTGACACAGAGCACGGAATGGGGCACGGTCTATTCTCTCGATCACCTTGCAGCCCTGACGTCACGCGCCAGAGAGTCCGATCTTGCCACGCATCTGGACGGCGCCCGTCTGGGCAATGCTATTGCCGCACTTAATTGCACACCTGCCGAAATGACCTGGAAGGCCGGGTTCGACATGGTGAGCTTCGGCGGCACGAAGAATGGCGGCATGGCGTCAGAGGCCGTGCTGATCTTCAGGGAAGATCTGGCGAAAAATTTTGCCCGGCGTATCAAACGTGGCGGGCATCTCTGGTCGAAGCAGCGTTATCTGAGCGCACAGCTTGCGGCGCTGGTGGAAAATGATCTTTGGCTGCGCCATGACCTGCACGCCAACACCATGGCCCAGCGCCTCGCTCATGGTTTGCGCCGCCATCCTGCGGCGTCCCTGCCTTTCGAGGTGCAGAGCAACGAGGTGTTTGTCGTGCTGCCTGAACGCAGCGTGGCCGCGCTGGAGGCTCAGGGTTTCGTGTTCTATCGCTGGACAACGCCGCCGGGTATCGACGGGGTATTGATACGCCTCGTGACCTGCTGGGCGACCGAAGCGCGGGATGTGGATCACTTTCTCGAAGCGCTCTGATCCGGGTTTATAACCGAGCATAAAAAAGGGGCGCCCGATCAGGCCGGACGCCCCTTTCTCTGTGCGTTTCGTTATGCGGTGTCAGAAACCGATCATCGCATCGCCACCAAAGGTGAACATGCCGGTGTTGCGACCATCGTTGAACGGTGACGTGCCGTTAAGCGAGCGATCAAAGCGGATCTCGGGGCGCAGGGCAAAGACGCGTATGCCGTGCCCGAGGTCAGGACGGTAGGTCACGCCGAGTGTCAGGGCACCATAAGTGGTGGCAGGGGCCGTCTCGGCGGGCGCGTAGCCGCCTAGAAAGG
>NZ_AYXS01000048.1:125945-127140 GCF_000505765.1 Asaia sp. SF2.1
CTCACCGCGGTAGTTGAAGGTCAGGCTCGGTGTGATCTTGTAGGCAGCGAAGGTGACGACGCTCCAGGTTTCGGCACGCAGACCGTCATCGTGCAGGAAATTGAACTCTCCTGTGAGGCTCAGTTTGTCATTGACCGTGTAGAATGCGGCAATGTCGTTCCACCAGCGCTGCGCCGTATTGGCACGGGGGCCAAGTGCCGCAACGGCATTTTCTGGGCCGACACGCGACAGTTCGTTGATGTTCAGTTTTCCATGAGCCAGGCCGATGAGGTTGAACCCGAAATAGCCGGCGGCTGCATTGTTGTTGTCGTTGCGGCCCCACGTCGTCTGGTTACCGGTATCGACCCCGAAGTTGAAATCAAACATCGGGGTGACATGCCAGTGGAACATGGCGCCGAGATGCTCGAAGGGTACGGAATACTGAGACGTATAGGCCAGAGAATAAAAAGGACGCAGTGTCGGATCCAGTACTTCGACGCCCATGGGGGCTGGCAGGATGCCGGCCTGCATGTCGATGCCACCCTTCGACAAGATCGGGGCGTGCACATCCACATGGGCCTGCGCCGGAAGCAGCTGGTAGCGGTCGCTTGTCATTTTGTTCGACAGGCCAAGCAGGTGATAGTAGCGCGCATCCGATCCATAGAGCGCTTCAAGCATGAAGCCGATCTGATATTCGGATTTCGTCGGATCGATTGCCTTGGACAGGGTGAGGCTGATCTGGTTCAGCTGGGCCTGATTGGCATGGTCACCAAGAAAGTTACCGAAATTGATGCCGTTATCCGGTCGTGCAGGGTTTGCCATGATGCCGCCCTCGATCAGACCGGACAGATTGACCCCCTGCAGCCACGGGTTGGTGGCCGTCTTGAACAGAGGAATATCGGCAAGGGCTGTGCCGGGGAGGGCGGTTAGTGCGCCTGAAATCAGGGCGCCTGCAGAAATGGTTTTACAGAAACGGCTCGTTATATCGCGAATCAGGTCCATAACCCATCCCTATCAGAAGCCCCTGGGGGCAATTCAGTCAGCTAAAAGAATTTATTTTGATTTGATAATTTTATCAAGAAGGCAACATAATTAGTTCGACACTGTGCTTTTCAGATGACAGTTCGATAATGGCCCCTCAAAACGGCTTTTTTTTCATTGAGTCCGTATTTGAGGTCGCGGCCCCGCATGGTCAGTAACAGCGTGTCACGGCAGG
>NZ_AYXS01000048.1:127259-127414 GCF_000505765.1 Asaia sp. SF2.1
ATTGTTGATGGATCGATCGTCAGATCGTGTCATGAGCTCCGACGCTAGCCGTTACCGGAGGGCTGCTTTTTATCAAATTGTTATCGAAACGACGCCGGGGAGTACATGTGGCTTTTATGCCCGTGCGCCGGTTCGGTCCCGATCGCTGATCCCCT
>NZ_AYXS01000048.1:127481-128954 GCF_000505765.1 Asaia sp. SF2.1
TTCCAGGTGATGGGCTGAGGCCCTTTTTGCAAAACCTGGGAGCGACGCGCATGGTGGACGATGCCTGAACGAGCGGATTGGAGGCATGACATGACCATCAGACATATACTCTGCTTTGGCGATTCACTGACCTGGGGCTGGAAGCCTGTGCCGGAGGGAACGCCCACCACGCGATACGCGCGTGATGAGCGCTGGACCGGTGTCATGGCGAAGGCTCTGGGCGACGGATTTCATGTGATCGAGGAGGGGCTGAGCGCCCGGACCACGACGGCACTCGACGCCAACGATCCACGTCTGGACGGATCGGCCTATCTGCCCGCAGCCTTGGCCAGCCATATGCCGCTCGATCTTGTCATCATCATGCTTGGTACGAACGACGCCAAGAACGCCTACAGGCGAACTGCCCATGACATCGCGCAGGGTATGGCTAGATTGGTCGGGCAGGTGGCTGCCAGCACGGGGGGCGTTGGCACCGGCTACAAGGCGCCCGCACTGCTTGTAGTCGCACCGCCCTTGCCGGGCGATATACCGGGCCCATGGCTCAGGGCGCAGTTCGACGGGGCTGTACCCAAGATCGCGGCGCTCGCTACCCAGTATGAGGCGCTTGCGGGGGCAAGGGGCGCCGCGTTCCTCGACGCCGCCCAGCATATCACCACCGATGGCAGCGATGGCGTTCACTTTACGCCTGACAATAACCGCACGCTTGGCGAAGTCCTGGCCGGCAAGGTGAAAGACATCCTGCAAGTCGAATAGGGTGCCACCGGCAGACATAGGCTCGATCACGCGAGGGTGATATTTAAGCCACATAGTGGGCAGGGAAAATTAACTTTCCCCAAACTTTCTTTGCGAATGACTCGCAATATCGCTATCTCTCTGCCGTTTTCTCACGGCAGGACATTTTATGCGCGCTGAATTTACCCGCTCGGGTCTGGCAATGTGTGTTTCCCTCGTGGCGCTGATGTCGGGCAGCGCCCATGCACAGACACAGCAATCCTCCAGCAAAAGCGAGACTGGGATGGTCAGGACGCGCAGTGCCTCGTCCGGGGTGGTTCAGAACGCGGCAGCGTCAGGCCCGACGGGCTCTCACGCTACGTCGTCTGCCCATGAGGTTCCGGCGGCTCCTCACCCGAAGGCTGAGGAGCTTGTGGTGCGTGGTCAGAAAGGCGCAACCATCGCCTCATCAGCGACCAAATCGAGCACACCGCTCATCGAGACGGCGCAATCCGTAACGGTGGTTACCCGCAATGAAATGGACATTCGTGGCGTACTGACGCTCAACCAGGCCGTACGCTATGCGGCAGGCATCACGCCCGATCTGCGTGGTGGGGTTGGTACGCGTTATGACCTGTTCCAGCTGCGTGGGTTCACCATTCCCGAGTTTCTCGACGGGCTGCGCTTGCAGGACAGCCCGACTGGCTACGCGATCGCGCAGATCGATACGTCGCGTCTCGAGCGTCTGGAGATCCTGAAAGG
>NZ_AYXS01000048.1:129025-129155 GCF_000505765.1 Asaia sp. SF2.1
TCCGGCCTCGGCGCTTTACGGTCAGTCCAGCCCCGGTGGTCTCGTTGCCCTGTCCAGCAAACTGCCAACCGACCGCGCCTCTTACGGTTCGGTCAACGCCACAGGCGGCATGTTCGATCTGTATCGTGTC
>NZ_AYXS01000048.1:129216-136710 GCF_000505765.1 Asaia sp. SF2.1
GACGCCGATATGGGCGGTTTTGCCACCAAAGATGGGTCCATCCGTTACCGTCTGTACGGCACGGTCAATGGTCAGCACACCCAGCTGTCGCGCACCGGCAGTCGCCGCTTCTCAATCAGCCCTTCGGTCACCTTTGGCGGTAACGGCCCGGACACCTTCACCCTGCTGGGCAACTACCAGTACGATCCCGAGGCCGGCACCTATGGCGGTGTACCGCTGCAAGGCTCGCTCAAGCCCGCGCCTTTTGGCGGCTATCTGCCGCGCAATTTCTATGACGGCGATGCCCGCTTCGAGAAATTCAACCGCAAGCATGGCGGCATCACCTATATCTATAATCACCGGTTTGACAGCGACTGGAATTTCTCGACACGCGGCCGCTATGACGACATCAAGACGCAATATCGCAGCGTCTATAATGCGGGATACTGGGACAGCGACAGCATGCTGCCGCGCTATGGGTTTGGCACCACCGAGCACACGCGCAATCTGGCATTTGACAGCAATGTGCATGGTAAGCTGCGCACGGGGCCGCTCACGCACATGATCATGGCGGGGTTCGACTATCAGCAACAATGGGCCAATGAAACGGCGGGGCAGAGTGCGGCCCCGGATCTGAATGTTTTCGCCCCGAATTACGATATGGGCATCAACCCACTTGAAACCTATGCGCGCTACAAGGTGAACTCACACCAGATCGGCGTTTACGGTCAGGATGAGATTCATTGGGGCGGTCTGGTGCTGACGGGCAGCATCCGCAATGACTGGTTCCGCTCACGCCAGATCGAGTATCTGTCGGACTCGAATACGAAGCAGAGTCCCAGCCAGATCACCTGGCGTGCAGCCGGGCTCTATCACTTCAAGTTCGGCCTCGCGCCCTATATCAGCTACGCAACATCCTTCCAGCCCCAGACAGGTGTCGTTTCCAATGACGGGGGCAAGACGCAAAGCCAAGCAAGCCCCTCGATCGGCAAGCAGCTTGAGGGCGGTCTGAAATACCAGTTGCCCGGAACGCCTATCCTGCTGACCGCGGCAGGCTTTCACATCGAGCAGACCAATGTGCTCGTCTCTGTGCCCGGAACGGTTTACAGCGTACAGAACGGCCTTGTGCATTCCGATGGCTTCGAATTCGAGGCTCATATCGATAACTGGCATAACTGGACCGTCGACGCGGCTGTCAGCGTACAGCGCGTGAAGGATGACTCGACCGGAAAGCCGCTCATCCAGTCCGGGCGCGGCAATGCATCGCTCTTCGGTTTCTACACCATCCCCAAGGGGCGCTTCAAATCGCTCGGCCTCGGGGCCGGCATGCGCTACTCGGCTTCGGCCTATGGCGGCGAAGCCAGCTATGGCAGCGTGAAGGTGCCGCAATATGCGCTGTTCGATGCCTCGCTGCGCTACGATCTGGCGAACGTCTCGAAATCGCTCAAGGGTTGGACAGTCGGTGCCAGCGTGCGCAATCTGTTCGACAAGAACTACGTGACCAATTGTCTGGCCTACGCGTCTTACGGGCAGGAGTTCTGCTATTACGGCGAGCGCCGCAACGCGCAGGGCACAATCGGTTTCGCCTGGTGAAAAGCGCAATATCGGGCCGTCGGACGGCCCGGTTGTTCACATGAAAAACCCCGGAGCGCAGGAGCGCTCCGGGGTTTTCTGATTGTTGGGGTGTCGTCCGTTCAGGGGAGACGCGACAGGCGCTCCGTCAGCACCTGATAGAATCCATCTGAATCCACATCCCGCATATACAGCGCATTGGCAGGGCGTCCCGTCACGCTCCAGTAATCGACAACAGTCTGACCGGATGAGAGCGCACTTTGTGTCTCGACCTCGACATTGACGAGGCGGCCCTGAAACAGATCGGGGCGCAGCAGCCACATGATCGTGCAGGGGTCATGCAACGGCGCGCCGGGCCAGCCATATTTTTCGAGATCGAAGCGCTCTGAAAAGCCGAGCATACCGCCCACACAGCGCCCGGCCTCATTGCCGATGGCGCGGATGCGCCCAAGTCGTGAAGGGGTTGTCAGCACCTGATGGGTAATATCGAGCGGGAGCATGACCACCGGCACACCAGAGCCCAGAACAATGGCTGCGGCTTCCGGGTCGACATAGGCATTGAATTCGGCATTGGGGGTGATGTTCCCCCCTTCAAAACAGGCGCCCAGCATGGACACGACGCGGTTGATGCGCGGTGCGATATCGGGAGCCTTCTGCAACGCTGTCGCCAGATTGGTCATCGGGCCCAGTGTCACGATGGTCAGGCTGCCTTCCGGCTCGCGGCGCAGCGTTTCGATCAGGAAATCCACCGCATGGGGTGAGTCAGCTTGTTTTGTCGGTGCAGGCAGGTCTGCCCCATCAAGCCCGCTCTCGCCGTGCACATGATCGGCCCGGACGGGAGGGCGCTTCATGGGCAGGTCGTATCCGCTATGCAGCGGAATATCGGCGCGGCCAGCCAGTTCGAGAATGGCGGCGGCATTGCGTGTGGTGTTGGCAATGCCGCTATTGCCGCCCACTGTCAGAATCGCCTCGACCGTAATGTCCTCGGGCGAGGCCAGCGCCAGAAGTATGGCAACGGCGTCGTCCTGTCCGGGGTCGGTATCGATGATGATCCGTGTGGGCGTCATGGGTTTACTCCTTGCCGGCTTCCTCGGCTTCGGGGCCCTTGATCCAGGCTTCCACCGTGCCGGAAACCTTGATGGTCATCGGGTTGCCCTTGCGGTCGAGCGTCTTGCCGACAGCCAGACGCACCCAGCCTTCGCTGATGCAGTATTCCTGCACATTGGTACGTTCTTCGCCATTGAAGCGGATACCGATCCCCTTTTCGAGCAGGGCCTCGTCATAAAACGGGCTGCCCGGTGTGGCGCTCAGACGGTCTGGCATGGTGTCGCTCATGGGAATTCCTCCGGTTTGGCGCGTGTTCCAGTTCTTGTCATGGGACATAGCCCGAGTTCCGGCTCGCGCAAAGCGCCGGAACGCAAAACGGGCGCGGGGGTGTGCACCCTCGCGCCCGTTTGCGGCTGTTTTAGGGCCTGAGGGGTTGTTGCCTCAGGCTGTTTTCAGGCGTTCGGCTCAGCCAAGCGTGGGCATGACGAAATCTGCACCCTGACGAATGCCTGTCGGCCAGCGCGAGGTGACAGCCTTGTACTTGGTGAAGAAGCGCACACCCTCGGCGCCATGCATGTGGTGATCGCCAAACAGCGAAGCCTTCCAGCCGCCGAAGGAATGGAACGCCATGGGTACAGGGATGGGTACGTTCACGCCGACCATGCCAGCCTGCACGCGATGGGTGAAGGCACGGGCGCTATCGCCATCACGGGTGAAGATGGCGGTGCCATTGCCGAATTCATGGTCGTTGACCAGCTTCAGCGCGGTCTCGAAATCGGGCACGCGCACGACAGCCAGAACGGGGCCAAAGATCTCCTCGCGATAGAGGCGCATCTCCGGTGTCACATGATCGAACAGCGACCCGCCAAGGAAGAAGCCTTCCGGGTTCTGCGTCGATTTGAAATCGCGGCCATCGACCAGCAGCTTGGCACCTTCCTCAGCCCCGAGCGTGACGTAGGAAGCTACCTTGTCGCGATGGACTCTGGTGACCAGCGGGCCCATTTCGGTCGCGTCATCCGTGCCATTGCCGATTTTCAGCGCCTTGACCTTGGGGATCAGCTTGTCGACCAGCGCATCGGCCACAGGGCCAACAGCCACGGCCACGGAAATGGCCATGCAGCGTTCGCCTGCCGAGCCATAGGCCGCGCCCATCAGGGCATCGACGGTCTTGTCGAGGTCGCAATCAGGCATGATGACGGCATGGTTCTTGGCACCGCCCAGAGCCTGAACGCGCTTTCCGTGGGCTACACCGGTCTCGTGGATGTAGCGGGCGATGGGGGTGGAGCCCACAAAGCTGATCGCCTGCACATCCGGGTGCTTGAGCAGGGCATCCACGACGGTCTTGTCACCATGCACCACCTGGAACACGCCATCAGGCAGACCGGCCTCTTTCAGCAGATCGGCCAGAACGAGCGACGCGGAAGGGTCGCGCTCGGAAGGTTTGAGAATGAAGCAGTTACCGCAGGCGAGCGCCATCGGTGCCATCCAGAGCGGCACCATGACCGGAAAGTTGAAGGGCGTGATTCCTGCCACAACCCCGAGTGGCTGGCGCATCGACCAGGCATCGATGCCGCGTCCCACCTGTTCGGTAAATTCACCCTTGAGCAGTTCAGGGGCGCCGGTTGCGAATTCCACCACTTCCATGCCGCGCGTCACTTCGCCCAGCGCGTCTGACAGGACCTTGCCATGCTCCGAGGTGATGACCGCCGCCAGATCGCGCGCGTGCTTCTCGATCAGATCACGAAAGCGGAACAGCACACGGGCACGGGCCAGAGGGGTGGTTTGTGACCATGCGGGAAAGGCGGCCCTGGCGGCAGCAACGGCATCATCGACGTCGCGCGTGTCACCCAGAGCGAGCTGCGCCGTCACCTTGCCTGTGGCAGGGTTGAAGACCTCTCCGCGCTGGGCGCCGTGACCCTCGGTACGGGACCCGTTGATGTAATGCTGAATCAGACTGCTCATGAACGTCTTCCTCTTCCTTGCGGCCTTGTGACGCGCCCTTATGGACCCGCTCCCCTCATCCGCCTTATAGCATCGGCCCAGCCACGCGAATTTCAACTCCCGCGTGAGGCCGCTTTCCTGACCTGTATCGAAATTAATATTCTCTTTTGTCGTTGGAAAAGAAAAATAATTCTATTTCCTGATGATCAGGGTCACGTTCCGGTGAGTGGCAGCCAGAGGCATGGCAGGGGCATTGCGGCGGTAAGGAGCCCTCTGCCGCTCCGATAGATGGGCTTGCTGCTGTTTCGCCCGTCTCGGCGGTCTGCGGGATGACACTGCGCCGCAATGGTCAGAAAGCGACGTGGGCTCGGATCAGCTTGGCGGCTCTCTTTCAGAACATCTGCGGCCGGACCGCGCCCGGGTCGGTCCTGTCAAATCTCCGCCCGTCCACCGGGCATCTTCTGCCTCTGGTTACATCGAACCAGCAGGAGCGACCATGAAGTCGCCCTGATTCCCCATCATGGGAACGTCCCGGGGAGCCGAACCGGCCTGTGAGCGCTGCGTTTGCCGTATGCGGTTCCCTGACCCGGCCCCAAATGGCCCCCATCGCATGCGGGGTGTTTTTGGCTCGCTGGGCTGTCGGGGCTTGCCCCCGCGCGACACTCCTGAGACTTTCCATCCCTCGTTACCCCTAGATCGAAGAGGTCTGATGCGTTCTGTCCTTGCCATGATGGCTGTTTCCGCCCTGACCCTGACCGCCTGCGCGATGGATGCCGATGAGGATGCCGAATCGCGCTATGCCCCCGTCGCTGCCGGGCAGGCCATCAAGCTCGAACAGAAAAATGCGCCCATTCCCGGCACGGCTTATCGCATGGCCTATCGCAGCACCGATGCGCATAACCCGACGCATCTGGTGGCGGTTTCGGCTGAGGTCATGGTCCCGCGCGGCACACCGCCCGCAGGTGGCTGGCCTGTCGTGGCCTGGGCTCACGGCACAAGCGGGATCGGCCTTACCTGTGCGCCTTCCATCATGGGGATTGGCGGCCCGCAGGCAAGCTTTTACGGAAGCTGGCTGCGTCGGGGCTATGCCGTTGTCGCTACCGATTATCCGGGTCTGGGCGAGCCAGGGGCAGCGCTTTACCTGAATGCCAAATCAGAAGGCATGGCTGTGCTGGACTCGGTTCGTGCAGCGCGTCGCCGCTTCTCTGCGCTGAGCGGCCATGTCGTCTTGCTGGGGCATGATCAGGGTGCGCAGGCTGTGCTTGCAGCCTCGGCGCTGGCAAAATCCTATGCACCGAGCCTGCAGATCAAGGGTACGATCGCGCTTGGCGCACCGTATTTCGATGGCGATTCAGGCCATATCCTGACCCAGGCTCATGGGGCCCGTCGCTTTGCCCCGGGCGTGGTTTATGGCCTGCTGCTTGGGGCGTCGCTTGGGGCTGCGGATCCCTCTTTCGACCCATCCAGCGCCTTCAAGCCCCGTGCCCTGCCGCTGTACCGCAAGGCCAGCGAACTCTGCCGTGGCGATTTCTTTGGGGCTGTCGAACATGCGGGCCTGACGCCTGACAACACTTTCCAGCCAGATGCCGAAAACGCGCTGGCTCCGGCACTGCAATGGGCGCGTTATCCTTCGCTCAAGCTGCCTTCACCCGTCATGCTCGGGATTGCCACCAGTGACACGCAGGTGCCCCCCGCCCAGCAGGAGAAGCTGAAGCAGGCGCTATGCTCTGCCGGAACGGTTGTGAGTGTGCACCACTATCGTGTGGAACATTCACCGCTCCTGAACGCGGCCGAGAGTGAAGCACAGGCTTTCGCCGATCGCAGCCTGCAAGGCGATGCGATTTCATCCGATTGTCAGTGAGACAGGGGTTTCCGAGGCGCCGTCTTGATTTACCCAAAGAGCAGGTATCCATCGGAGTCCGGATTTTATGACAGGTTGTTCGTGTAAAGCTTGCTTTCCACCCCAAAATGAGGAATATGGAAAGTATGCTTTACATGGAGAAACGTATGTTCAGGCCCAGACAGTACGGGATCGAGCTTGGCGCGGCATTGTTGCTGTATCTTTTCCTGCTCCTCACGTCAGGTGCGCTGGAGCATCTGCTTCGCCCCACAGGGACGCTTCTTTTCGCTTTGAGCATGGCGCCCACGCTTGGAGCCGTGGCCGTGGCATGGGTTATCATGCGAGCACTGCGGCGCATGGATGAACTTCAGCGTCGCGTTCAGTTCGACGCCATAGCGACGGCTTTTCTTGGCACGGCCCTCATCACCATAGGATGGGGCTTCGCTGAAAACGCTGGTGCCCCTCATATTCGCGCCTTCGCCATCTGGCCGCTTATGGCGCTTCTGTGGCTCGCAGGCATGGTCGTTGCTTGCCGGAGATACCGGTGAAAAACCGCATGCGCGATCTGCGTCTGGCTCAGGGCCTCAGCCAGAATGCGCTGGCCGAGGCGTTGGGCGTCTCGCGGCAGACCATCAATGCGATTGAGAACGAGCGTTACGACCCGAGCCTGCCTCTGGCGTTCGCCATTGCGAAAATCTTCGATCTGAGCATCGAAGCCATTTTTACCCCGTAGGCAGAACGGGATGAAAGGGGCGAGCCCCTTTCCGGGGGATGGGGCAGCGCCCCGTGAACCCTTACTCCACGAAAACGCTTGCCGGATAACCCTGAGCGAACAGATGGGCACGCAGGGTCGAGTGATTGACCTGCATGTCGATCATCTGGCGCACTTTTGGCTTGCCCTTATAGGCAATGCCCAGACCGGCGACGGCGAGCATGGGCAGGTCGTTGGTGCCATCGCCTGTCGTCAGGGCTGCCGAAGCCTTCACGCCGCGCTCTTCAAGGAGGCGGCTCAGATGCTCTTCCTTGCTGTTCGGCCCCAGCACGGGGGCAGCGAGCTTGCCTGTAAACACGTCATCCACGATGTCGAATTCATTGCCGTAATGCTCGTCAAAGCC
>NZ_AYXS01000048.1:136787-157006 GCF_000505765.1 Asaia sp. SF2.1
TTATGGGCGTGCATGGTCTGCACAAGCGTACGGGCACCCGTATTGAGCCTTGAATTTTGCCAGACTTCTTCGAGGCAGGAGGCGGATTTGCCTTCCAGAAGTGCGACACGTGTCCGCAGGGACTCCTCGAAATCCAGTTTGCCGTTCATGGTGTCGAGGGTGAGCTGGGCGACGGCGTTACCCACGCCCAGCAGGGCTGCGACCTCATCGAGGGTTTCACCGTCCAGAATGGTGCTGTCCATATCAGCTACGAGCACAGCCTTGCGACGGCCGCGTGTCTTGACCAGCAGGGCATCCACCTTATGACGGGCCAGTGTTGCGCGGATGGTCGCGATGGTTGGTGCGCCCGGTGCCGGGGTAGGGCAGGGGATTTCGACGGCTTCGCCCGGCGAAAGCACGATGGGGTTCTTGCCCTTGACCATGTTCCGCGCAATGTCGATGGCATCTTTGGACAGGGTGCCCTGTGCAGGGTCGGCAACGAGAACGAGAACGTAAGGTAAGGTCATCTTGGCCCATCTGGTAGAAACGCTTGGGACAGCAAGACAGAATGGCTGACGCGTCGATTGCCCTGGCCCCGGTGGCCCTTATTGTGGCGGGACCGACCTGTTCCGGCAAGTCGGCGCTGGCGCTTGGGTTGGCGGAGCGCTTTGGAGGCACCGTCATCAATGCCGATTCCATGCAGGTCTATGAGGATCTGCATGTGCTGACCGCCCGCCCCGATGAACAGGACGAAGCGCGTGCGCCGCATCGTCTCTACGGCGTACTGGATGCGGCACGACCGGGCAGTGTGGCGTGGTGGCGCGAGGCCGCACTGGCGGAAATGCAGGCGGCACGGGCGCAGGGCCGGCTGCCAATCCTGTGTGGCGGCACAGGCATGTATCTGCGGGCCTTGCTTGATGGTCTGGTCGAGGTGCCCGAACCCGGCGATGCCGCACGCAACTGGGCGCGTGCCCTTGTGGAGCAAGAGGGGAGCGAGGCCGCTCATGCCCTGCTGATGCAGGATGATCCTGCTACAGCCCAGACGCTGAGGCCAGGCGATGGGCAGCGTGTGGCCCGTGCGCTGGAGGTGTTGCGTGGCACAGGGCACGGGCTTTCGTACTGGCGCAACCAGCCCGGCCTGCCGCCCGCCCCGTTTCGCTTTGTCTCCGTAAGGCTTCATCCACCCCGTGAGGCGCTGCGTGCAGCGATTGCGGAACGGTTCTCACGCATGATGGAACGGGGGGCGATGGAGGAAGTGCAACGCCTTGTGGCACGGGGGCTTTCGCCCGCTCTACCCGCCATGCGGGCGCATGGTGTGCCGGAGCTGAGCGCCGTTGTTGCCGGAACCCTGGGGCTGGAGGAAGCGATATCCCGTGCAGTGATCGCCACGGGGCAGTACACGCGACGTCAGGCCACGTGGTTTAATCACCATGCGCTGGGCGCAGAGCAGGATTGCATGATTTCCTTGCAAAGATATGACGAGAGTACGCAATTTTCGGAAAGAGAATTCGAAAAAATAGCAACTTTCATACAATCGACCATTGACGAATCCTCAATCCCGTCATAAACCCGCCCGCTCAATGAAAGGGGTGCGCTCACATGAACGCGTCAACACAGCAGACCGGAAAAACTTCGACAGCGCCGCTCAATGGTGCCGAGGTGCTCCTGCGCGTGCTTGTGGAGCAGGGCGTCGAGGTCATTTTCGGCTATCCCGGCGGCGCGGTGCTGCCCATCTATGATGCACTGTTCAAGCAGGATCATATCCGCCACGTTCTGGTGCGCCATGAGCAGGCCGCCGTTCATGCGGCTGAAGCCTATGCGCGCTCGACCGGCAAGGTCGGCGTTGTGCTGGTCACCAGCGGCCCTGGTGCCACCAATGCCGTGACGGGTCTGGTCGATGCGCTGATGGATTCCATCCCGCTGATCTGCCTGTGCGGCCAGGTGCCCACAGCGCTGATCGGCAATGACGCGTTTCAGGAAGCCGATACGACCGGCATCACGCGTCCGGCCACCAAGCACAATTATCTGGTACGTCGTGGTCAGGATCTGGCACCGATCGTGCGCGAGGCGTTCGAGGTGGCGGCCGGTGGCCGCCCCGGCCCTGTGCTGATTGACCTGCCCAAGGATATCTCGGTCGGCAATGCGCCTCTGCCGGCCCCGGGCGAGGGCCGTCTGCATCGCCCCTATCGTCCGAATCTCGATGCTGACGGCGAGGCAATCCGCCAGACCATCGCTGCCATGAAGCGCGCCAAGCGTCCGCTTCTTTATACGGGTGGCGGCGTGATCAATGCGGGCCCCAAGGCGTCGGAAGGTCTGCGCGAGCTTGCCCGTCGCACCAACTTCCCGGTCACGTCCACATTGATGGGTCTGGGCGCCTTCCCGACGACAGACCGTCAGTTTCTGGGCATGCTGGGTATGCACGGCAGCTACGAGGCCAATCTGGCTACACATGGCTGCGACCTGCTGATCGCGCTCGGCTCGCGCTTCGATGACCGTGTGACGGGGCGCGTCGATGCGTTCTCGCCCAATTCGTTCAAAGTTCACGCCGATATCGATCCCTCGCAGATCAACAAGATCATTCGCGTGGATGTGCCGCTGGTTGGCGATGTCGGACGCACCATCGAGGCGCTGCTGGCGGCCTGGGATGGCGAAGGGCAGGATCTGAGCCCCTGGTGGGCGCAGATCGAGGGCTGGCGCGCGCTGGACTCCTTCGGTTTCGTTCAGGATCAGGCTCCGAGCGCCATCATCCGCCCGCAATATGCCATTCGCCGCCTTTATGAAGCCACGCAGGCGCTTGGGCGCGATACATTCGTGAGCACGGAAGTCGGCCAGCATCAGATGTGGGCGGCGCAGCATTTCCAGTTCGACAAGCCTAATCGCTGGCTGACCTCTGGCGGCCTTGGCACGATGGGTTATGGCCTGCCTGCCGCTGTGGGTGCGCAGGTGGCGCATCCCGATGCGCTGGTGATCGATATTGCCGGTGAGGCCTCGACGCTCATGAATATTCAGGAGCTCGGCACCATGGCGCAGTATCGCCTGCCGGTGAAGCTGTTCATCCTGAACAACCGCTATATGGGCATGGTGCGCCAGTGGCAGGAATTGCTGCATGGCTCGCGCTATTCGCAATCCTACAGCGAGGCGCTGCCCGACTTCATTCGTCTGGCCGAAGCCTTCCACGGCAAGGGGCTGCGCGCCACCTGCGTGGGCGAGCTGGATGGCGTGATTGACGAGATGCTGCGCCATGACGGCCCGGTGGTGGCAGATATCTGTGTGGCGCAGGACGAAAACTGCTTCCCGATGATCCCGTCGGGCGCCCCGCATAACGAGATGCTGCTTGGCCCCGATCAGGAAGCCAATGCGGCCCGGATTACTCAAGAAGGCATGATGCTGGTCTGATGGCACAGGATATCCAGAGAGCCGTCATTGCGGTTCTGATCGAAAACGAGAGCGGCGCCCTGGCCCGCGTCGTCGGTCTGTTCTCCGGGCGAGGCTACAATATCGAAAGCCTGACCGTTTCTGCCATCGATGCCACGCGCAACCTCTCGCGTATCACCATTGTGACCTCGGGCACCGAAATGGTGATTGCCCAGATCAAGGCGCAGCTTGCGCGCCTGATCCCGGTGCATGGTGTGCGTGACCTGACCGAGAGCGGGCCGCATGTGGCCCGTGAGCTGGCGCTGATCAAGGTTGTCAGCAAGGGCGAGATGCGTACCGAGGGCATGCGTATTGCCCAGGCATTTCGCGCTCATGCTGTCGATACGACGGCAGGGTCTTTTGTTTTTGAACTGACGGGAAGCGCCGAGAAGATCGATGCTTTCGTCGAATTGATGCAACCGCTTGGTCTTGCGGAAGTGTCCCGGACCGGAATCGCCGCTATAGGCCGTGGTACCGAAGTCTTTCAATCCATCGAGGAGTCTTTCTGATGCGCGTCTATTATGATCGTGACTGTGATCTGGGCCTGATCAAAGGCAAGAAGGTTGCCATCATCGGTTACGGCAGCCAGGGCCATGCCCATGCCAACAACCTGAAGGACAGCGGCGTGACCGATATGGTCATCGGCCTGCGTCCCGAATCATCGGCTGTTGCCAAGGCCGAAGGCGCTGGCTTCAAGGTCATGACCCCTGCCGACGCTGCGGCCTGGGCCGATGTCGTGATGGTTCTGACGCCTGACGAAGGCCAGGGCGCACTCTACAAGGAGTCGCTCGAAAAGAACCTGAAGCACGGCGCAGCGCTCGTTTTTGCGCATGGTCTGTCGATCCATTTCCGCATCATCGAAGCCCGTCCCGATCTGGACGTGTTCCTCGTGGCACCGAAGGGCCCCGGCCACACGGTTCGCTCCGAGTACCAGAAGGGTGGCGGCGTGCCGTCGCTCGTGGCTGTTGCCCAGAACGCAACGGGTCAGGCGCTTGAAATCGCCCTGTCCTACGCTTCGGCCAATGGTGGCGGTCGCGCCGGAATCATCGAGACCAGCTTCAAGGAGGAGGTCGAAACCGATCTGTTCGGTGAGCAGGCCGTGCTTTGCGGTGGTCTGGTCGAGCTGATCCGCGCCGGTTTCGAAACGCTGGTCGAGGGCGGCTACGCTCCCGAAATGGCCTATTTCGAGTGCCTGCATGAAATGAAGCTGATCGTGGATCTGATCTACGAAGGCGGCATTGCCAACATGAACTACTCGATCTCGAACACGGCCGAGTACGGTGAATATGTCACCGGCCCGCGCATCGTGACGGCTGAAACCAAAGCCGAGATGAAGCGCGTTCTGACCGACATCCAGGACGGCACCTTCGTGCGCAACTTCATTCTGGAAAACCAGTCCGGCGGCGTCGGCTTCAAGGCCATCCGCGCTCGCAACGATGTTCACCAGATCGAAAAGACCGGCGAAAAGCTGCGTGGCATGATGCCCTGGATTGCCAAGGGCAAGCTGGTCGACAAGGCCAAGAACTGATCTTCTGTCCCTTTCGGGATCGGAAATGGAAAAGCGGGGGCTTCGGTCCCCGCTTTTTTTATGCTTGGCGATGACGGGGTTTCTTCTAGAAGATCTGGTAGGCTGCCAGTGAAAATACCAGTGCGAGGATAAACCAGTGCCAAGAACACCCACCGAAATCTTTCTGATTGCGATGCTGGTGATCTATGCGCTGCCCTATCTCGTCTGGCGCCTGCTGCGTACCGATTTCTGGGCCCCTCTCGTGGTGGTGCAGATTATCGGCGGTATTCTGCTTGGCCCCGGCGTGCTGGGGGCGTTCTGCCCCGATTACTACAAGACCGTTTTTACGCCCGGCACGATCACGGCCCTGAACGGCATTGCCTGGTGGGCGGTCATGATGTTCGTCTGGGTTGCGGGTATCGAGCTGGATATCCGCGAAGCATGGCGTCGTCGCGGCGAAACCGGGCTGACGGCAGGGCTTGCGCTGGCTGTCCCTCTAGTAACGGGCAGTCTGGCAGCGCTGTTGATGCTTCATTATCCGGGGTGGAGGGGGGCAGCAGGGGCGAGCTGGCAGGTCGTTCTTGGTATCGGTATTGCCTGTGCCGTGACGGCTTTGCCGATCCTTGTTCTGTTTCTCGAAAAACTCTCCATCCTGCGGACGCCGTTCGGGCAGCGTATCCTGCGTTATGCCAGTCTGGACGATGTGGCCATCTGGGGCGTTCTGGCAGTCATTCTGCTCGACTGGGAGCGTATGGGGCGCCAGCTGGGCTTTCTGGTCCTTTTCGGTCTGGCCACCCTGGCGTTTCGCACGCTCATGGCCCGCGTTGCAGAGCAGGACCGCTGGTATCTTGGCCTCGTCTGGCTTGCAGGATGCGGTTTTGCGGCTGATTGGGCCGGGCTCCATTTCATGGTGGGTGCCTTCCTTTCGGGCGCGGTGTTTGATGCTGCCTGGTTCAGGCAGGAAGACATGGACCGTTTCCGGCATTTTGTGCTTTTGACAATCATGCCGGTTTTCTTCCTGTCGACCGGTTTGCGCACCGAATGGACCATAGGTGGTGGGGCTGTCTTTGCCGCTGCCGCCTTGCTGTTATGCGCCTCGGTGGGTGGCAAGCTGATCGGTGTGCAGATTGCGGGCAGAGTGCTCGGCTGGCCCAAAGGCGAGGCGACCACGCTTGGCTGGCTGCTTCAGACAAAAGCCCTGATCATGATTATTTTTGCCAATGTGCTTCTGGACCGGCATATCATCACAAACAGTACCTTCACGGCACTGCTCCTCATGGCGCTTGGCAGCACAATGCTGACCATCCCGATGGTTTCGTCTCGACTGAAACGGTTGCAACTGAGCTGATTGTCTCCAGTCGGTCAGTTTATCTCCAAGAACATACTCGGCGGCATTACTGCAGATTTGTATGCCGTCCCTGCATGGCGTCGAAGGCGATGAAGTGTTCTGCGACGATTGCGGCGATGAGGGCGTCGAAAGCGAGTAGGGCGCCTTGTTCGAATAGACTGCCTGCAAATTGTGCTGAGCCCTGAGCCGGGATGATCAGGGTGTGATCGGCCATGCACGCCAGCGGGCTTTCGGTCTCACGTGTGATCACCAGGATGGAAGCGCCAAGCTGTTGGGCGATGCGTGCAAAATGCAGCGATACTGGTGTCGTGCCAGAGCCGGAAAAGACGACAAGGCTATCGTCGCCACGTATGGCTGGCGCTTTAACCTCACCCACAGCATGAGCCTGCAAGCCGAGATGCATGCAGCGCATCGCTGCCATTTGAGCGATGAGCCCGGAGCGGCCCTGCCCAGTGAAGAAAAGTCGTCCCGTTCGGCGCATCAGGGCCGCGCTGAAATTTTTCAGTTCCTGCCCTGACAGTGTTTCCAGCAGCTTGGCCGTTTCGTCACGCACAAAGGCTACGGCGCGTTCGGTGGAAGGGGGTGCCATATCATGATCCCTACAGCGAAATGTGATGAAAGGGGCGAGCCCCTTTCCGGGGAGCGGGGCAGAGCCCCGCCCGTCTCACAAATAAACGACAGGCTTGAGCGATGTTGGGTCGAAGGTCGCTTCGAGCGCGTCCTGTACATGGTCGAGATCGAATCTCGCCGTGACGAGGGCATTCAGACTTCCCTCGCCGAGCGGACCCTCTTCATTACATTCTCCGTGTTGCGCGCGATCCCCCATGTGATTGCGGTTGCGGGCGGCCCGGATAAGCATCACGCCATTTTGGCGGCCTTGCGCAGCGGTATCGTCACGTCACTGGTGACAGATCGCGACACCGCAGCGTTTTTGCTCGGTTAAGAGTTTAAAACCGTGCGATCAGCGCGACCCCTGCGATCATCAGCGCCGCGCCGGTGATGCGATAGGGGTTGAGGCTGTGCACTTCCATGCGCAGAAGTCCGAAATGATCGATCAGCAGGCTGGTCACGAGATTGGCGGTGATGGTCAGTCCATTGACCGGCCCGGCACCCAGTTTCTGGATAAGAAGAAGCCCCGCGAACACGGCCACGGCCCCCGTGATGCCGCCAAGCGGCGCCCACCAGGGCATACCGGTCAGATCACCCGCGCTGGGCAGCGGGCGCGGCATGCAGGCAAACAGACCGATGGCCAGAAACAGCACGAGCAGAAACGAAACCGAGGTCGCGAGCCACGGATTGACGAGGGATTTCGCCAATGCCCCGTTCATGGTGGCACCCAGCGCCTGAAGCGCCCCGGCAATGAGGATTAAGGGGAGAGCCCAGGCAGCGTTCATGACAACCTCTCAACTGAGAAGGCGACGCCATCGGGCAAAAGCTCATGCCGTCTGCGTGGCCGGTGGTTCATAGCGCCTGCCAAACCAGGCGCTACGTCCAGGGCTCAACGCGGCATCACAGGATTTGCTTCCTGCTCATTTCCTGAAATCAAGCGGACCTTCGTGCGTTTCAACGGTAGTCACTTCCCGTCACTTTCATGCAGCCCGAAGCGGAAGACCGTACGGCTCTGAAAAACCTGCCCCGGGTTCAGCCGTGTTGAGGGGAAATTCGGCTGATTGGGACTGTCGGGAAAATGCTGGGTTTCAAAGGTGACAGCGTCACTCTGGCGAAAGATATGGCCGTTTCCTGAGTCCGAGCCGTCAAGAAAATTGGAGGTATAGACCTGCACCCCCGGTTCGGTGCTCAGGCACTCCATGCTGCGACCGCTTTTCGGGTCCCAGAGCGTGGCGACGTGTCTGAGGCCGTCTGGTGATGAAGAGTCATCAACCACCCAGTTATGGTCATAGCCATGCGCCATGAGCAGCTGTGCATTGGCGAGGCGTATGTCGCGCCCGATTGGCTTTGCTGTGGTGAAATCGAAAGGTGTTCCGACGACGGAAGCAATTTCGCCCGTCGGGATGAGGGTCGAATCTGTCGGGGTATAATGATGCGCCTCGATCTGCAGCATCTGGCCGAAAATACCGTCCTGCGATCCCGCCCCGGCGAGGTTAAAGTAGGAGTGATTGGTTAGATTGAGCACGGTAGGCCTGGATGTGGTCGCTTTGTATTCGATACCCAGTGCGCCCTGATCGTCGAGCGTATAGGTGACCGTCGCATTCAACGCACCGGGATAACCCTGATCACCGTCCGGGCTGATCAGGGAGAGGGCAACGCCTACCTTCTTGCCAGAGCGGGCGATCTCATGGGCTTTCCAGATACGCCGGTCGAACCCGTCCTTGCCGCCATGCAATGAGTTCGGGCCGTTATTGACCGGCACTGCGTAATCATGACCATCGAGTGTAAAGCGACCTTTCGCAATGCGATTGGCATAACGTCCGATTGTCGCGCCGAAGAACACCCCATTGGCCCGGCTTTTGGCCTCATACTCGGCGAGCGACGCATAGCCGAGCACCACGTTGTCGCGTTTGCCTTCACGATCAGGGGCCATGATGCGCAAAATGACTCCACCATAAGTCATGATGGTCACTTCCACGCCGTTAGGGGCGCTCAAGGTATAGGTTTCGACCTTTTGCCCGGCCTGCGTCGTGCCAAATGGTGATGCGCTCATGGTTGCGGCGTGGGCAGGAGCCAGGGAGAGGGCAGCGGCAAGACTGCCTGAGGCAATAGCCATGATCGGCCGCGCCGATCGCCGGGTGCGCGATGTTCCGCGCGCCTCATCGCGGTTCGAGGTATCGCTCTTGTCGGTCGGCGTCTTGTTTGTCACTGGACTGCACATGGTGAAACCTCGCTGACGCCACTGTATGGTCCGGCTGCCCGTTGGCTTGTATCGGGGCTGGGGAGATCTCCGGATACTGAGTATAGCGTCACATGAAACGTTACATACGCAACATATTCCTGTTGTGCAGGCGCGTCCAATACATGTTCCGCTATCGTTTCATATCTGTTTCTACCTTGATATCGCCTTGTTCTTCCCCCACGGGCGCGCAATCCCTCAAGCGGGAAAGCCTCACCAGGGAACATCACGGCCCTTGAAATCGCGATAGATGAGGCCGCTGCCGGTTTGATGGGCAATCAGGACATCCGCCACACCGGGAATGCTCTCCCCAATCGAGAAACGTGCATCAGGCCCACCCAGTGACGTACGCACCCAGCCAGGAGCAATGAGCGCGAGGGGGCGTGACCGGCCGATACGGGCGTCGTAGCAGCGCATGAACTGGTTCAGTGCCGCCTTGCTGCCCCGATAGAGCTCACGCCGTCCCGCGTTATTATTGCTGACGCTGCCCTGTCCTGAAGACATCACCCCTATCAGTCCCTGCGGGGTCACGAGAGACTCCAGTGTCTCGATCACGCGCATGGGGGCGAGGGCATTGGTCATCATGACTTGCATGAAATCCGAGCTGCTTACCTGACCGATGGGCTGATCGGGCTGGGCATTTGTCGTCCCTGCATTGACGAACAGCATGTCGAAGCGGGGTATCTTGAGAGGTGTTGCCAGATGAGCCGGACCTTCGGACACAGCAGAGGTCAACGAGCTACTCAGACGAGACCGTAGGGCTTCGATCATGTGCGCCTCGGTCATGTCGAGCTTTTCGATATGTAGCCAGGGCGCGAAGCGTGCGACCAACTGACGAAGGTCAGCACCCGGATTCCCACGTATGGTCGCGGTAACTTCCCAGCCTCGCATCAGGAATTCTTCGGCAAGGGCCAGGCCTAAACCACGTGAGGCGCCGATCAGAAGCAGATGAGGGGGGCGGGCGGGAGAATTGAAGTCGCTCATGCCGGGAATTCCTTGCACGGTTTCGAGACCGGCCAGAAATGCGGTGACCCTAGCAATTGCGCCAGACGCACCGCATGCAACTTAACAGTGCACCAAACGCCTCTTCAGCAAGGTTAGATATGTTGGACCGCCGCGGACCCGACATCCGGAAAGACCACCAGGTGATGAAAATGGATCTCAATCTTCTGATTGCGCTTGATGCCCTCCTGTCAGAGCGCAGCGTCGTAAAGGCGGCAGGGCGCTTGGGCCTTAGTCCTTCAGCAATGAGCCGCACGCTCATGCGGCTGCGCGAGAGTACAGGCGACCCTCTTCTGGTGCGCGGTGGCCGGGGGCTTGTGCCAACGCCGCACGCGCTTGCACTGGGTGAGTCCGTGCGGGAGGTGGCGATGCAGGCACAGGCACTCCTCTCGCCTGTGCAGGCGGGTTTTACCCCTCGGACGCTGGAGCGGCAGTTCACGCTGCGGACAAATGAAGGCTTCATCGAGGCCTGCGCAACGCGGCTGGTGCAGGTGTTCCTCTCAGAGGCACCGGGGGTGAATCTCGTCTTTCTGCCAAGGCGCAGCAAGGAAGCGACATCCATGCGGGAAGGGACGGTAGATCTGGAGGTGGGCGTCATCGGTCGTGGTGATTTCGGACCCGAGATGCGCATGAAGACCCTATTCCATGACCGGTTTTATGGGGTGGCGGCGCGTACCCACGCTCTTTTCGATGGCCCTGTGACGGCTGGACGCTATGCACAATGCCATCATGTTGTGGCCTCGCGCCACGGAAGCGCAGCGGGGCCCGTCGACCGGGCGTTGGCACAGCAGGGCCTGACCCGCACGGTGAAAGTGGTGGTGCCCGCCTTCGATGATGTCCTGCGTCTGGCCTCCGCCACCAATCTGGTGGCGCTTGTGCCGGGATCATCCATCCGGGCTGATCAGAGGCTTCGTGTTTTCGACCTGCCGTTTGAGACGCCTGCCATTACCATTTCTGCACTCTGGCACCCGAGACTTTCTGCCGATCCGGCTCATCGCTGGTTCAGGGAAAGACTGATCGCTTTATGCCGGCAACAACTACCCATCATTCCTCAGGGCATGATGCCTGAGGAAGTATGAGTTTCAGGCTCGACCGGGAGGGCGGAAAGACCGGATGTGGGGGTATCTCTCGCCGCAATGATGATTGCCGCATGGATGTCGTGAGCCCGACAGGCAGGGCAATCTGTGACATTCGGTGATTTGGGGTTCATCCGGGGTTGGGCTATAAACCACCGCTTCAAAGGGGGAAAAGCGGCGTGTTGGCAGAAGACATTACAGACAGCCTGTTGGCGGCACTGGACCGGCCTGACCTGCAAACCCTGTCCGATCAGGTCGTCTTCAATCTGTCGCCCCGCCTGACACGGCCCTTCATTGTTTCGGATCGGTCAATCACCCTCGGTGCCATTGCCTTCGGGCATCCGGATATCGCGCCAATCTTGCTGCGCTACGCGCTTGAACTGGATTTCCTGTGCCGGGGACTGCCTGTTGACGATCAGGCTGTCGCCATCGTGGTCGCTGCGCGCGTGGCCGCCCTTTTTCATCGTCTCGATTGTGTCACGCCCCATCTACCGCCCGAACTGACATGGCTGAGCGACTTTGCTGTCAGCCAGCCGCCGCCGCCCGAGCGCCTTGCGGCGCTATGGCCCGCCCTGACGCAGTTTTTGCCTGATGCCGCGCCTGAAATCCTGCGCGATGGCTGCGACAGTCATGGTCTTGTTACCCGCCTTGCTCCACTCTGGTCGTGTCTGGCCCCCGCTGAATATCTGATGGCCGATGGCGGCGACGAACGTCTCGTCATCAACCCTGAAACCGGGTTGAACCGGTACGGGTGTTCCCATCGGCCCCGTCCCTGGGCGGTGACATTCTCCTCCTCCACCGCGTCATCCCTGTCCGAGCGGGGATATCTGGGGGCCGAGCGGGCAAGGCGCGCTTTTGTGCTGGATGCGCTGATCGGTAGGGATGGTGCGGCATCCCGCGAGGCGGCGTGTTTGCAGGTGCGTCAGAAGATCGCCGCGCTTTACGGGCTGGGATCACGCGACAATGTCATCCTTGCCGCATCGGGCACGGATTGCGAACTGGCCGTGCTGGCCATGGGGCTGATGCGTGCGCAGGGGCGTGCCATCGTCAATATCCTGATCGCGCCCGATGAAACGGGCAGTGGTGTTCCGCTGGCGGCGCAGGGACGGCATTTTGCTGCCGGAACCGCCTTGGGCAGTTCGGCCGACAAGGCCCGTCATCTTGAAGGCTTTCCTGCCGAGACGACCATACGCGGCATTGCCATACGTCTGGCTGATGGCACACCACGAACCTGCGCCGATCTCAACAAGGAGGTTGAGGCCGGGGTGAGAGAGGAGCTTGAAGCCGGGCATCATGTCATCCTGCATCAGCTCGATATGTCAAAGACCGGGCTGGTTGGGCCTTGTACCGACATGCTGTGTCGCCTCGCGGCCAGCTACCCCGAGCGGATCACGCTCGTTGTCGATGCCTGTCAGGCCCGGCTGGCACCGCATCGGATCACCTCTCTCGTGCGCGCCGGCATGCTTGTCATGACCACGGGCTCCAAATTCCTTACCGGACCGCCTTTCTGCGGCGCGATCCTGCTGCCGGATTCCTTTACGGCAGCCCTCCCGCATTTCAGCCTGCCGCAGGGGCTTGCCGCCTATTTCCATCAATGTGACTGGCCCCATACGGCGTCGCCCACGCCGCTTGGCTGCGATGGCAATCTTGGCCTCGCCCTGCGCTGGCAGGCTGCCCTTGCCGAGAGCGAGGCTTTTGCCGCTGTACCGGCTGAGCAGATTGTCGATACGCTGCGTCGCTTCGAGCGCCATGCCCATGAGGTAATCGCGGCCCATCCTGCGCTGACCCTGCTCACCATGCCGTCTCTGGACCGGCGCGACGTGCAAGGCGAGGTCCTGTGGGATACGATCCCGACCGTATTCTCCTTTCTGGTGCACGACCCTGACCATCTGGAGAAACCGCTCGATCTCGAAAGGTCGCGCGCTCTGCATCGCTGGCTGAACGCGGATCTTTCTCCCTGGGTGCCGGGTGAGGACCTTGCGCCTCTCCTGTGTCATCTGGGTCAGCCCGTGCCTGTGCCCCATCCGGCCCTTGGTGGCGAGAATGCCGGGGCGCTGCGCCTTTGCGCCGGGGCGCGTCTGGTTTCGGGCGAGCCGTCCCATGCCGGTCTGCCCAATGCTGTTCGGCTGGAGCGTGAATTTGCCGATGTGCGTCGAGCTCTGGCAAAGATCACGGTCATCCTCGATCACTGGACCCGCCTCGCGCCGGTCGACCCGCAGCCGCGCTATGCCCCTTATGCCCACCAGCCGAGAAAGCCCCGTGCCTCATGACCCAGACTGACAAGGCCCCTGCTACCGCCCCCAAGGCCCATGGTAATTTTCTCGATTCCATGCAGCTGCCATCGGGCGTCACCCGCTTTTGGCTGATCCGTCATGCCATTGTTGAGGCCTCGGCCCGGATGCGTGTCTATGGCTCGATGGATGTCGAGCTCTGCACCGAGCATCTGGCATTGCAGGTGCCCTATTATACGGCGCTTGGGCGTCGTCTTCCTGCAGAGGCCAACTGGGTCGTCTCACCCCTCAAACGGGCGCAGGACACGGCACGCGCTATTTTCGAGGCCGGGTATGGCCCCCGCACCATGACCATCGAGCCGCGCTTTACCGAGCAATCTATGGGGGAGTGGCATAATCTGCCCCATCAGGAACTCCCGTTGAAGCTGCGTCAGACCGCCCATAATTTCTGGTCACTCTCAGCCTCCGAGCAGCCGCCGGGCGGCGAAAGCATGCTTGATGTCTGCGCCCGTGTTGGCCATTCGCTCGACGAAATGGCTGATCGTCATGCTGGTCAGGATACGGTTGTGGTGAGTCATGGCGGGGCGATCCGTGCTGCCCTGTCCCACGCGCTCAATGTCCACCCCGATACGGGGCTGCGCTTTTCCATACAGAACCTTTCGGTATCCATTATCGAGCGGATCAATGGTGTTTGGCGTGTGGTGACCGTAAACGAACTGCCCGCTGCTCCCGCGATCTGAGGGAACCGTCTGATGGCGTATGGCATCGCATCAACGTGCGGGAGACGACTGCCCGCCTGATGCCTGCATTGTCTCCTGCCTGACGTGAAGACGGCCTCATGGCTCCCGTTCAGGGAATCATCATGATCTCAGCTTCCTCACGTACCCGCGGTGCGACGGCGGGATAGGTACCGGCCTTTGCCGACTACTCCACGATTGCGCACCACATATTCTCTATTTTGCCACCGAGTTTCCCAATTTCATCGAAGACCTTGAGAACGTGGTCGGTTTCGAGGTGGTGCTGGAGGCTGACTTCATCCTCCCACTCTTCGTTGATGGCAAATCGCCCCCTGTTTTCACGATCCTCGTAAACGACGAATCTCAGGCATCCCGCGTCCTGACGCGCCAGAACAGCGATGTCGCGCAGGAGGGTGCAGCAGGCAGAATGGTGGTCGTCAGCGACAGTGACAATAGCGCTTACACATGACTTGGCTGACAAGAATATTCTCCGCTTGGGGCTGGGTCCGGAATCTGACCTTTTACGCATGGCGCAGCGCAGAGTTGTTAAGCCTGACCTGCTGCCTAAGGCGCAGAAGGCACATGCGCGGGGTTGCGCCGCACGGGCAGCCGCACGGGCACACGGGTCGTGTGAAAGCATGTTCTTAACCGCGCAACCTGGCACGGAAATACAATGATGACAGAAATGTCATTTATAAGATGGCAGGGATTCATCTACGCATAAGAAGAAGGTTAAACGTTTAACCAAGAGTGTCGTAATGGTTCGCAAGGCCGCCAAGGTATCGATCCGGGATGTTGCAGAAGCCGCAGAGGTTTCTGTAGCCACCGTTTCGAATGTGGTGCGCAACCGTAAAAACGTCTCCGATACCGTGCGTCGTCGTGTCGAGGCGGCCATTGAGAGCCTCAATTATCTGCCTGACAGGGCAGCCATGCAGCTTCGTGAAGGGCGCACCCGCATCATCGGCGTTCTTGTGCCGAGCCTTGATAATCCGTTTTTCACGGCCATTATCGCCTGCCTCGAGGACTGCGCAATTCGTGATGGTTACGATATCATCGTTGCCAGCGCTGGCGAGGATACCGCACTGGCCTCCTCGCGGCTCAAGGCCCTGCTGGCGTGGCGTCCGGCTGGCATGATTGTTTTGCCCAACGACGATCGTTTTAAGGACTCTTTCCTGCTTGATGCGGCAGGGGTGCCTTATGTCGTGATCGATCGTTTGCCGCCTGCCTGTCGGGCCGATACGGTTGCCGCAGAAAACGAATATGCTGCCGCCGAAGCTGCTTCCTGTCTTGCCGGGCTGGGTCATCGTCATATTGCCATTGTGGCTACGACGCTTTCATTGGCCAATATTCGCGAGCGTTGCGCCGGGATCCGGACATTCTGTGCCCGTGAAGGTCTGCCTGAGCCGCAGGTTCTCGAAGTTGGCCATCATGTTGAGGACGATATCCCGTCTCTGCGCGCTTTGCTGGTGGGGGAAAACGCGCCCACGGCGATTATTGCGCTGACCAATTCCATCACTCTGGGGGCGCTGCGGTGCCTGCACCAGAGCGGATATGTCGTGCCCGATGACGTGTCGCTTATCGGTTACGATGACTACGCATGGATGCGTGCCATGCTCCCGCCCATCACAGCGATACGCCAACCGGTGGAAGAGCTCGGGGCACAGGGCTGGGCACGCCTCATGCAACGTATTGCGGGCGAAAGCACTGCCTATCTGCAGGTCCGGGTGTCCTGCACGCTTGCGGTGCGCGGGTCGACCGCACCTCCCAGAATAGGAAAACGCTCATGAACAAGCTTGGACTCCACGCTTTCGTCTGGACTGCTGGCTGGACGCCAGAAGACGCCGCCATGGCGATCCGCTCGACGGCCGAACTCGGTTACGATCTGATCGAGGCATCGACCATGGATCTCAAGGCATTCGACGTGCCAGCCACGCTGCGCGAACTCGAAGCCAATCGTCTTGGGATCACCATGTCCTTTGGTCTGACTGCAGATATGGATATCTCCTCTGGTGACCCCGAGCGTATCCGTCGCGGGGAGGCGCATCTGCTTGATGCCATGTCTCTCGCGCGCGATGTCGGCGCGACCCATGTCTGCGGTATTCTTTATTCCGCCTTCCAGAAATACGCGACGCCGGTCACGGCAGATGGCGTGCGCGGCTCCATCGAGGTGGTGCGTCGCGTCGCCGAGAAGGCGCAGGCCAGTGGTATCACGCTGGGTATGGAAGTGGTCAATCGCTACGAGTCCAACGTGCTCAACACGGCTCGTCAGGCCATTGCCTATGTGAAACGTGTCGAGATGCCGAACGTGAAGCTGCATCTTGATTGCTATCACATGAATATCGAGGAAGCCGATTCAGCCGAGGCTATTCGTGAAGCAGGCGATCTGTTGGGGTACTTCCATACCGGAGATTCCCATCGTGGTTATCTAGGCTCAGGGTCTGTCGATTTCCCCAGCATTTTCCGCGCGCTGGAGAGCATTCAGTATAAGGGACCGATTACCTTCGAGTCCTTCTCCTCTGCTGTGGTCGGTCAGCCGCTCGAAGGAATCCTGGGCATCTGGCGCAATCTCTGGGAGGACAGCCGCGATCTGGCCGCCCATGCCAAGGCCTTCACCGACGTGCAGATGAAATCGGCACGCGAGGCGCTCGGCCGCCAAAAGCGCTGAACCTACGGCCTATTTTCCTGAACCCCATCCCGTCACGAGGGTGTCCTGACGACACCCTGTGATGCTCTGAAAAGGTCGAGATCATGACCCTTTCCCGTCGCGGTTTCATGGGCGTCGCCGCCAGTCTGACCGCTCTCACGCCTTTTGCCTCTGCGCGTTTCTCCGGTGCACATGCCGAAGGGGCCCAGAAGAAAATCGCCATCGTCGCCAAGATTGGCGGTATTCCGTGGTTCAATGCCATGGAGCGCGGTATTCAGAGCGCCGGCAAGGAGGCCGGGTGCAATGCCTGGATGATCGGTCCCACCCAGGCCGATGCGGCTCAGCAGGTCAGCGCGATCGAGGATCTGATTGCCCGCAAGGTCGATGTGATCGGTGTCGTGCCCAATGATGCCAGTTCACTGGTGCCCGTGCTGCAACGCGCGCGCGCGGCAGGTATTCATGTCATCAGCCATGAAAGCCCCGGCCAGCAGGGTGCGGAATGGGATCTGGAATTTACCACCCCTGCGGCAGATGGCGAGCGTCATATGGAGGCGCTGGCCAAGGCCACTGGTGGCAAGGGCGGTTATATCATCATCGTAGGGTCGCTGACTGTTCCCCAGCACAAGCTGCGCGCCGATGCGGCTATTGCACTACAAAAGGCCAAATATCCCGACATGCATCTGATTGGTGATCGCTTTGGCTGCGGTGAGAGCGTGGATGACAGTTATCGCACCGTCATGGATCAGTTGCGCGCCCATCCCGACCTGACCGGCGTGCTTGCTTTCGGGTCGCAGGGGCCGATCGGGGCTGCGCGCGCGGTGGATGCGCGTGGCAAGATCAGGACTGTCTCGGTGGTGGGACCGTTTTCGCCGGGACAGGGGGCGAAATATGTGCGCTCAGGCGCGATACGGTGTGGCTATATCTGGAACCCGCTTCTGGCTGGGCAGACCCTCGTGCGTCTGGCCATGATGATGGCCACAGACAAGCCCATCACCAATGGCATGGACCTGACCGATATCGGTGCCTTGCAGGTTGATCCGGCCCAGCGCAGCATTCTTGCGCCCAAGATGCAGATCATCGATCGATCGACCATTGATGCGCTGGTGGCGCTGGGGCTGTGACCGGCGCGGTCTTTCTGGAACTGCGGAATGTGCACAAGACATTCGGCAGTTTCCAGGCGCTGCGCGGGATCGATTGGGATGTGCGCGAAGGCGAAATTCATTGTCTCGTGGGCGAAAACGGATGCGGCAAATCCACGCTGATCAAGGCCGTATCAGGCGTTCACGCCCCCGACCCGGGGAGCGAAATCCGCATTGGTGGTCGAGATGTATTGCCGCTTGATCCGATGCGCGCCCGTGCTCTGGGCATTCAGGTGGTGTTTCAGGATCTCGCCCTTTTCCCCAATCTGAGTGTGGCTGAAAACATCGCCTTTGAAGCCAATCTTGGGCGCGGCTTCAGTCCGCGCGCCTCAATCCGGCAAAAGGCCAGGGAGATACTGTCCCGTCTGGGGCATGAACTGCCGCTGGATTGCCCTGTCGATGCGCTCTCGATTGCCGAGCGACAGATCGTGGCCATTGCGCGTGGCCTGGCGGGTGAAGCGCGCCTGATTTTCATGGACGAGCCCACGGCGTCGCTCACGCGCGCCGAGGTACGCCGCCTGCTTGATCTGGTGCGTAAGCTCTCATCGGAGGGGATTGCGATCGTCTTCGTGTCGCATCGCCTTGATGAGGTCTCCGCCATTGCCGAGCGTATCACGGTGATGCGCGATGGCCGGATGGTGGGTACGTATCCTGCCGCCAGTCTCGACCAGAGAACGCTGATCCATCTCATGACCGGGATCGAGATTGCGACCCATCATGTTCCCCGCGATTGCAGCGCTCGTCCGGCCTTGCTCGAAACCTGCCAGCTCACGCGCAAGGGCGAGTATGAAAACGTCTCGATCACGCTGCATGAGGGCGAGGTTCTGGGCCTGACCGGTCTACTGGGAGCTGGACGGACCGAATTTGCCCTCTCACTTTTCGGCATGACCAGACCGGATTCCGGCAAAATGCTGGTTCATGGCCAGGAATGTCGTTTTCAGACCAATCAGGACGCCCTTGCAGCAGGTCTGGCTTACGTCTCTGAAGACAGGCTCAATCTCGGGATCAATGCCGAGCAATCCATCGTCGATAATCTCGATGTTGCCGTTCTGCCAAGTCTGGCCAATCGTTTTGGCTATATTTCCGATCAGGCGCGCGCGCAGCTTGCCCAGGATTGGGTGGCACGGCTCAATATCAAACTGAATTCGGTGCATGATGCCATCAACACGCTTTCAGGTGGTAACCAGCAACGCGTGATTCTGGCACGCTGGCTTGCATCCCATCCCAGAATTCTCATCCTCGATAGCCCCACAGTGGGGGTGGACATCAAGAACAAGGAGGGGATCTACGATCTGATCCGCGAATTGAGCGCTCAGGGTGTGGGTATTATCGTGATCTCCGACGAGATGATCGAGCTTTTCGCCACCTGTGACCGCATCCTGCATATGCGCAGTGGCCGTATCGCGGGTGACTACTCCCCCGCACACATTACCGAACAGGCGCTGGAGGCGCGGATCTATGCCTGATTTTGCTACGCTGCGCAGCCGGCCTGAATTCTGGCTGGCTGGTGTGATTGTCATTTTCGGCGCCGCCCTGTCTTTGTTGACGCCAAGTTTTCTCAGCCTGTCGAATGTCGTCGATCTGACTGAGAGCTATGCCGTACAGGCCATTATGGCCACCGGGCTTTTCGTCGTGCTTATCGCAGGAGGCATCGATATCTCCTTCGCGGCGACGGCTTCGGTGGCGCAATATGTCGCGGCTCTACTGGCCACGCGTTATGGGCTCTCGCCCTTTCTCGTTATTCCCGCGGGGCTTGTCGTTGGGACGGGGCTGGGCTTTCTGAACGCCGCGCTTATCCATTATGCGCGTGTTAATTCCATCATCATCACCATCGCGACCATGAATGTCTATTTCGCCCTGCTGATGTACGCCACGGGTGGGCATTCCATCTATAATCTGCCCGATTGGTGGAGCGAGCGCGTGACGTTCCTGCAATTCGAGACATCGGGTGGCGATCTCATACGCATCACTTTGCCCATCGTGGTGATGATGGTGTCGCTCCTGCTCTGCTGGGTCCTGCTCACCCTGTCCAGAACCGGCAGGCAGCTTTACGCGATGGGCGGCAATGCCGAGGCGGCGCGTCGCATCGGCCTCAATATCTCGAAGCTGCAGTTCTTTGCTTATGGCTTTGCCGGTTTCATGGCGGCTCTAGCGGGGCTGGTCCAGGCCAATCGCGTAGGTGAAGCGGTGCCGAATGCGCTTTATGGTACGGAATTATCAGTCCTCTCCGCTGCTGTTCTGGGCGGGGCGTCGCTATTGGGTGGTGTCGGTACCATTGGCGGGATCACACTGGG
>NZ_AYXS01000048.1:157101-159144 GCF_000505765.1 Asaia sp. SF2.1
GAGATCATCACCGGCGCGATCATTCTCGCCTCCACGACGCTTACGGCCCTCTCGGTCCAGAGCCGCAAGCGCTCCCGGCTTGTCGAGGAAGCGCCAATGGGGGAGCAAGCCCATGTCTGAAAATCTGCCGGTCACCGGGAATACGACAGGACATTCTGCCTCCATGACTGATCTCGCCACCCCGTTCCGCAGGCTGTTTCCTGCGCCTGTGTCGGGGCAGACTCTGGCCGCGCTGGTGCTCGCCATCGGATTCAGCCTCATCGTACCCGGGTTTTTCAGCCTCGGTTCCATGCGCTCCATGATGTTTCAGCTGCCGCAGCTTGGCCTTCTGGCCCTGGCCATGGCCATTCCCATGATGTCGGGTGGATTGAATCTGGCGATCATCGCGATTGCCAATGCCTGCGGACTCGCCATGGTGACGGTACTTGGCCATCTACCCCTGGAGGGACATGGTGCGGGTTACGTGGGATTCTGCATCGTGATCGCTCTCATGGCAGGGGCGGTGCTGGGGACGGCGCTGGGGGGCGTCACCGGATGGCTGATCGTGCGAACGAAAGTCCATCCTATTCTGGTCACGCTCGGGATCATGTCGATTGTCGAGGGCACGAGCATCTGGCTGACACGCGGTGAGGTGGTGTCGGGCCTGCCGGCCCTTTATGGCCAGATCGGCAACGCCTCACTGGTCCAGATACCGCTGGCCTTCCTCGCCTTTCTGGCGGTCGCGGGAGTCGTTCATCTGCTACTTCAGCATACGGCCTTCGGGATTTCGATCCGCATGATCGGGTCGAATGCGCTGGCCACACGCTATTCGGCAGTCAATGTCGATCGCGTGACAATCAGGATCTACGCGCTTTCAGGCTTCCTGTGCTTCTGCGCTGCCTGCCTGATGCTGGCGCGGTTCAACTCGGCCAGTGCTGCCTATGCCAAATCCTATCTGCTTGTCACGGTTCTGGCCGCCGTTCTGGGTGGGGTCGACCCCAATGGCGGTTTCGGGCGAGTGACAGGGCTGGTTCTGGCCATGATCATGCTTCAGCTGATCGCGACCGGGTTCAATCTGCTCGGCTTCAGCGATTATCTGACACTCGCCATCTGGGGGCTGGTGCTGATAGGAGTGGCCTGTGCCCAGTCTTCATTCAAAAAGAGGCGTTAAACGACCATCTAATACGGAAGTTGGGACTCTTGATCGACAGATCAAATAACGTGTCATCAAGCGAAGTGGTGTCCTTGGAGGCGATACGGGGAGCTTGCCGAGCGAGATCATTTTGCTCTGCCGCATTCATAAGATTCATGCTTGCTCAGTTAATTGAGGGTGTGTTGGACCGGCTCGACGCTGGGATACGTGGCACTCCTCCCCGAGAAGAACGCAAATAACTCAGACGAACGGGGAATATGCTTCGAGCGTAATGCCGCGCCTTGGCCGGGGATTGTCGAGTGGGAGCGTAATGACCGCTATAGGAGTGTTCATATCGGTAAGCGGCGGCAGGCATATATCCCCGTCTGATGACGATTTCGACTGCCGAAGATGACAAATAGCGCATGCCGAAGCGCTCGGTTCAGCGTAGCGAGCGGCAGTATCATCAGACGTTGACGAACAAATTTTAGTGAAAATTGCGATGTGGTGAATTTGTTATGACAATTCATTCATATATTGAGCCAATATTCTGTATGCCTTGAGCTTCAGGGACCAGTGCTGCGCTAGGTTATATGGCATGGTTTTACTGATCCTATGAGGCTCGAAATACCATTGGCTTGCGGCGTGGCGGGTTCGTCTTTCAGATTACACCTTCCCCCGGAGCCTAGCTCGAGGATGAGCCGTGAGTAGCTCCATACGTGTGTTGAGTTTTTTTGTAGGCCTTGTCATAGGCCTGCTTGGCGTCGGCCTGACCTTGGGAGGTATAGACCTCGCCTGGCTGGGCGGTAGCTGGGCGTATATTCTTCTGGGGCTGATGATGGCCTTTGTCGGCTTTGCCGTCATGGCCCGCAAGGCGATCGCCTTGCCAGTCTCCATTCTGCTCAGTCTTGTGGCCGCCGGTTGGGCGTTCA
>NZ_AYXS01000048.1:159202-159535 GCF_000505765.1 Asaia sp. SF2.1
GTGAAGTGGGTGATGTGTTCTGGCTGGTTGTGCCGCGCGTCGTCGTGTTCATTGCCCTGCCGATTGTCGTCGGTCTGCTGGCCCCGGGTTTCGGTGCCTCGTCGCGTTCGGGCGAAAAGGGGGCATTGCGTTCAAGCGCTGTGCCGCGCGCCTGGGGTTTCGGCATTGCCTCCCTCTATGCGATCATTTTCTGCGGGATCTCGCTGGGCATGTTCCAGCCCCATGCCGAAGTCACAGGCAATGCAGCTGACGCGCCGAAGCCTGACACGGCTCTTGGCCAGCAGAACGGCAATGACTGGCCTGCCTGGGGGCGTAACCTCACGGGTGACCGCT
>NZ_AYXS01000048.1:159582-168882 GCF_000505765.1 Asaia sp. SF2.1
TTGCACCCTATGTGCAGATCAATGCCGGCAATGTTTCAGACCTGAAGCTGGCCTGGAGCTTCCATACCGGGGACCTTGCCATTGATGGCGCCGAGTATCAGGTCACCCCGCTCAAGATTGCCGACACGCTTTATCTCTGCACGCCGCTCAACAAGGTGATTGCGCTCGACCCGGTCACGGGCAAGGAGAAATGGCGCTTTGACCCGCATATGCAGGTGACGCGCGGCAACAAGGGCTGGAAGCGCTGCCGTGGCGTAAGCTACGCGGATATGACAACCATGTCGCTGCTTGCACCGGATGCCAAGGCTTTCGGCCCGCAGGACGTAGCCGATACCACTACAGCGCCGTCTGCTGCCGGGGCCGCTGCCTCCGCAGACACCGCGCCTGCCGCTTCCGTCTTGCCGGCTGCGCCTGCGCCAATCGATGCGTCAGCGCCTTGCGCAAGACGCATTGTCAGCACGACCAATGATGCCCGCCTTTTTGAGCTCGATGCTGCCACAGGTGCACTGTGTCAGGATTTCGGTGATCACGGCATGGTCAACCTGCTTGAGGGGCTCGGGCCGACAGCCCCGGGATCCTATTACCTGACATCTGCGCCGCTGGTGGCAGATGGCGTGATCATGGTGGGTGGCAAGATCAACGATAACATGACCGTGGGTGAGCCTTCCGGCGTCATTCGTGGTTACGATGTCCGTACGGGTCGTCTTGTCTGGGCCTGGGATGCCTCGCGTGGAAACCGCGATAGCCGCCCGCTACCCGCAGGTCAGATCTATGCGCCCGAGACGCCCAATTTCTGGGGTACGGCGTCTTACGATCCCAAGCTCGGCCTTGCCTTCATTCCGATGGGCAATCAGACGCCCGATTTCTGGACCGGTAACCGTCATCCCTATTCGGATGAATATAACGATACCATCCTGGCGCTCAATCTGCGCACGGGTCAGGAACACTGGCATTTCCGTACCGCCAATAACGACATGTTCGACTATGACGTGACGTCACAGCCGATCCTGTACGATCTGCCCGGGGCGAATGGCGAGACGGTTCCGGTTGTGGTTGGCCTGACCAAGCGCAGCCAGATATTCGTGCTCGACCGCCGGACCGGCAAGCCTGTGGTCAAGGTAACAGACCGCAAGGTTGCAACTGATGGTATGCCCGGCCAGCGCATCAGCCCGGTCCAGCCCTATTCCGACCTGTCGATCGGTGTTGCGCCGCTCAAGGAAAGTGACATGTGGGGAGCAACGATCTTTGATCAGCTCTATTGCCGCATCGCCTTCAAGAAAATGCGTTGGGAGGGTGAATGGACTCCTCTGAGCGACAAGCAGAAAACCCTGATCTGGCCTGGCTATTATGGTGGGTCCAACTGGGGTGGTGGCGCGCTCGACCCGCAGACCGGCGTGCTGGTGGTGAATGATATCCGCATGGCTATGTGGGGTCAGTTCATCAAGCGCGAGGACGCCGCCCATGCGGGTCTCGTTCCCTCCACCGAAGGTGAATATTCGGAGCAGCTGGGCACGCCCTGGGGTGTGGAGCGCTCGATGTTCGTCTCGCCCATGGGGGCGCCCTGCTTCAAGCCGCCCTACGGTTCACTGACGGCCATTGATCTCAAAACCCAGAAAACGCTCTGGCAGGTGCCTGTGGGCAGTATTCAGGATGCCGCTATTCACGGTGTCTTTGGACAGAAGGGAATCATTCCGCACATCTACGTCCCGGTCGGTATGCCCACCATGGGTGGCCCGCTGCTGACAGGCGGTGATCTCGCCTTCTTCCATGGCTCGCTCGATAATTACCTGCGCGCCTTTGATCTGAAGAGTGGTAAGGAAGTCTGGCGTCAGCGCCTGCCAGTAGGTGGTCAGGGTACGCCGATGAGCTATGTCCAGAACGGCAAGCAATATGTTCTGGTTGTAGTGGGCGGGGCGACACGCACAGGCACGAATGCCAATAAGGGCGACTACGTTTTGTCCTACGCGTTACCCTCAGCGCCCTGAGGTGCCGACCTTCTTGCCCGGTATCATGATTGCCGGGTGAGACAGTTTCCGTCCTTCGCAAGCGGGACGGAACACGGGTCATATGGCAAGGAGCCGTATGATATTAGCACTCCGGGTGCGCCGCGCAGCGACTGGATATTCCGCTCCGCACGCACCCATTGCTTTGGCTTTGCTTCGACGAGGGCAGGACAGGCCGCATTCTCTCCACCGGCAAGGTGGTGCCGATGATTACGGGCCGTCGCTCCTTCACCGCCATGTATGCCGCACAGCCGATAACTCCAGAAAGAATCATCGCGCCTCAGGCCCGCTTCGCAGGGTTGCAGGCACAAAAAAAACCCTGCCGGATCTGGCAGGGGGGGCGTTTTACTGCCCGGTCCTATGCAGGGCTTGGTCAGGCTGAGCGCTTGAGGAGAGAGTTATACAGAGCCGCCAGCTCTGCGGCCTGATCCTCATAGTTGGGGAGGCTCGCCTTGTTCGGGTTCACGTAATGATCGAAGCGATCTTTCTGGTCGAGAATCGCCTCCACAGCAGCCTGAAGCGGGGCAGGATCGTTGATGATCGGGATAAGCGAGCCATTTACGCCATCCACGATCTCCTCGGACTGTCCTCCGGGGGCCGTGGAGATCACCCATACGTCACGTGAGAGAGCCTCACGGACTGTCAGGCCGTAGCTTTCGCGCCATTGCGAAGGGAAAAGAAGCACATCAACCTGATCGTAGAAATCATCAAGACCAGCCTGATTATAGGCAGGAACGGTCTTGATCGTGCCTTTGACCAGCCATTCCGAGGTGTCGATTGAGGGAAAGCCGAGATTGAGCGTGTTATCGACGAGTACTAATTCCCAGTCGTCGCGGGAGAGCTTCTCGAACGCCTTGCGTATTAGTTCGAAACCCTTGACGAAACCGATGCCCCCCACAAATGCGAAACGCAGCCTTGCGCCTGGTTCGCGTCGCTTTTTCGGGCGGGAGGGCCAGGTAAATCCGTTTCGATTGATCATAATGCGCTCGGCGGGGACGCCATTGCGCACATACAGATTCTTGTGTTCCTCCGACGGGCTCAAGATGGCGGCAGCGCCGGCGAGAGCCTGACGCATGACTTTGCGGCGCTCGTTCAGGTAATTGGCCCGTGTGGATTCGCCGGGTGCCAGGGGCACGTCGTTGCTCTCCAGGTGATATTGGCCATCGTCACGTGTGATGAACAGATTGTCCGATAGCCACCAGCAATCATGAAGGCTGATCACATAGGGGATACCGCGTTTCTGACAGGCCCGTGCCATGCCTGTCCCCATTTCCTGAATGGCATGGAAATGCACGAGATCAACGTCCCAGGCATCAATCCATCGTTCGATCTGTCGTGCCACGGTGACATTATCTGACGACCCGTTGCGGCCTGCGACGACTGAAAAGACATCCGTATCCAGAATTCTGTAACGCAGGGCGCCGTCAGGCAGATCCTGAAAGACAGGGCGCGTGGTCATGACACTGTTTTCAAACCCCGCCTTGGCAAGCGGGCCCAGAAGTGCCTCTACCACGATTGTAGCCCCGCCAAATGAACGCGGCGCCATGAAGACATTGACCTGAAGAATGCGGGGTGCCTTATGTCCGAAAGACGGCGGGCGACCGAAAACCGGTTCCACCTGCTGGGTCAGAATCCGCTCCGGGGCGTAAAGATTCAGAGCGGTTGCTCTCGCGGCCTCTCCCATACGCTCACGCAGGGCAGGATCATGGGCTAGGGTAAGAAGCGCATCGCGCCATTCCTCCGCACTACGCGCAAGCACACCGTTCTCTCCGGTCCTGATAACGCGCTTGTAGGTGTCGGTCGGTGAGCAGATGGAGGGCAAGGACAGGATCGCCGCCTCGAGGAACTTGATATTGCTCTTGCAGTCGTTGAAAAGAGTCTCCTCGAGCGGTGCAATGGCAATGTCGGCCTTGGACAGGGCTTCGAGATAAGCTGGATAAGACAGTTCATTGACCCGTTTCACACGAGAGCCAAAATGGGCAAAACCGGTTGAGATCTTGAGCGGTCCGATCAACAGAAGCTCGAGACGCGGCTCAGCTGTCATAGCCGCGATCAGTCCCGTTTCGGCTATCTTGAAATCCATGTCATGCGCACGGCTTCCCGAGCCATAGCATATGATGATGCGGTCGTCGCCCCGAGGCACCCGGTTCGCAAGGATCTGGCGCGCGACATCGAGCGTCTGGCTATCAAGCGCGTTTTCGAGAATCAGAACATCCTCGATGCCGATCTTGCGCATCTCCTTGGCCAAAGCCTCAGTCGAGGCCATGCCTCGGCCGCAGGCCTGTAAAGCAAGCAGATAAGAATCGGCAAGCTGATAAAGGTCCTGACGCTCGGTGTTATCCAACGTATCTAGATTACCGTTGCGGCGGTATAGAGCCTTGCTGAAAAGCAGGTCATCGATTTCCCAACGCGGCTGCAAACCCACACGTTTGGCCTCACTGATGAGTGACAGGACCGAGGCAATACCGGGGACGCGATAGAAAAGGACATGCGTTGCGATCTGAAGGGCAGAGAGCGCTTCATCGCTATCCTGCCAATCCACGATCTGGACGGTCCAGCCAAGCTTTCGCATTAGCTCTGCTTTTTGCGTGACGCGATATTTGGTGCATTGCTGAAGTCCGAGATCGGCGATCAGCAAATAATGAGAGCGCAGAAACCGGTCGGCTCGTGGTGCTGGACGACGCATGATCTGTTCCTGACGCTTTGTCGGAACAAAGAGCGGGTCGCCTGCCTGATCATTGTGATGCAAGAGTCTGCGCTTGACGCGACCGCTGTCGATAAAGCGACTGATCGCTTTGAAAAAACCCTCGGTACGGCAAGCATCCTGCCACTGCTCCCACGCTTCATTGAGCGGTACGCCACGTGGCAGGTGGCCCAGGGTGAGAGCACGAACCCAGCGCAATGGCTCCATCATGCGCCAGGAGAGTGAGCGACGCATAAGCTTGAGTTGCTGATTGCTCAGACGCAGTTCGGCCTGAAGTGCGTCCGCGCGGGTCGTCGCCAGATAGGCAGAGGCCCGCAGCACCTCGATTGAAGCTTCAGGATTATCAAAACCGGAAGATGTCTTCGTATTGGTAAAATCGTGCAAGACGTGCTCACTCAGGGACGAGTTCAGGATTGGCCGGATTTTTGAGGCCAACTGAGTCTATAAACGAATTTTACTATCTGGAAAAACAAAGGCCCGATCCATCGGATCGGGCCTTCGACTAGTCAGCTCTCGTATTCGGGATCAGCGTTTAGCTGATGACGATGTTCGAAGCCTTCAGATCAGTTACGCCAAGGAACGTAACCTTCATGTTGTTGTCCAGCTGCAGCGTGGTGTTGCCACCGGCCACAGTTGCCGTAGCGAGCAGGTTCTTTACGGCCTGATCGGCATCGGCGGGCTTGTAATTATACATGAAGAACATGTTGCCAGCAGCGCTGCCGAAGTCGGTGATGGTGATGTCACCACCGTTATGGCCAGCCAGCACGCCAAAGGTGTTGGCTGCACCGTCACCACCGGTCACGGTCGCGAAGCTGTCGCCATTGGAGTTCTCGAACTGCGTGCCGAACACAAAGTGATCGGAACCCGAAGTGCCGATGACCGTATTGTTGCCTGCACCCGTCCAGGCCTCGAGCGTGCCCTTGGAAGAGGACGCATCGATATACTGGCTGCCCGTTGTGTTGGGCTGGTTTGCAGTAAAGAGCGCGAGGCCGCTGGTGTTGACGGTGGCGTGCAGATCGTTTGCACCCCTGATCGTGCCGAAGCCCGCATTGATCGAGGTGTTGCCCGTGCCGGAAATGAATTGCAGCGCACCCGAGACGCTGATCGACTGATCGCTGCCGTGATCGACCTGCAGATTGCCGGCGGCCGAGATGGTGTCGCCAATGGCGCCAACGATGGTGCCCGTCGACCCTGTAAAGTTGACGGTCGAGCCCGTACCGCCAAAGACCGTGCTGTTGACGCCGACCGAGATCTGGCTTCCCGAAAGAGCCGAGTCGACAACCAGCGAGTTGGACTTGAGCGTGACGATCGAGTTGCCGCCGAGCAGGGTCACGGTGTCGGACGAGTTTTCGACACCCGTAATGGTGTCCTGACCTTCCGACCCCACGAAGTTGGTACCTGAGCCCAGGGTGATGACGTTCTGACCGTCGCCTGCGCGGATGTTGTTCTTGCCGTTCGCTGCAATGATCGTGTCATTGCCATCGCCCGTCGCGATCGTCCAGTTGCCCTTGTGGTTCGAACCATCGAACAGGTTGTTGCCCATGGTCGCAACAAACGTGCCGTTGTAGTTGCCGGCATAGAAGCTCGTACCAGCCGTCGTGCCCGCCATGACCGAGAGATTGCTGGCCGTGATGCCCGTGCCATCGACCGTCACTGGGGCGGAGAGGGGGGATACCGGGGTATTCTGGGCGGTTGAACCCAGGGGCGCACCCTGCGAACCGATGATCAGGTTCGTATAGTTGCCCTGCACCGAAAAGGCGCCGCCTGTGGTGATGACACCCTGGATCACACTGCCATTCGAGGACGGGCTTGCATTGGACCCGTTGACGAGATCGACAGATGTCAGATCGCCACGATTTGAAGCATTAAGAATCTGTGTCGCGTAGCTCGACGCAAGCGTCTGCATACGTGCACCCTCGACGGTGACCTGAACGGTCATACCCGACGAACCAACTACCGTTACGACCGCCATGCGATCATCTCCTTATTATTTTTGGAGGCTTCAAGACGCAAACTGTTACATGCTGCCGGCCCCTTTAAGCCTCGGCAGGCAGCATGGCTGTGTCGTCTGGCAAGACCCGCATTGAACGCCAACTTTTTTATGAATGTCTTAACCTTCGCTTCGAGTCAATAAAATGAAGGTAATGGGAATCATTCGACATTGGTTATGAAACAAATCGCAATGTGGGATTGGTAGAGAAGGTTTGGAAATGGTTTGAAATGCTAAACTGAAATCGCAGATTGTTGATTTTCCGGTATCTCTAGGAAACTATGTCTTTCTCACCTTGATTTACATCACATCTTCGCGACTTATACATATTTCGACACGGTCATGCGATTTGAAAATGAATTGTAGTTCATCTTCGCGAGCCAAGTAATGAACGACTATCTTACGCATGTGAATATGAAAGTGACGTGAATGCCTCATGACCCTGTTGCAAAACAGACATGTCGAGTTACATAAAATAGCGTGGCGTTAAGCGAATTATAAAGAAAATTCAGTGTTTTAGGCCCACTAGCCAGGTCGACCTAGGCGTTAAAAAACGCCAATTATCAGGTAAACGAACAACGAATAGTATAACTGGATAACTAGACGGAACCTCACGATTAAATGAGGTGCGGGCCGCATCAAGGTTGCGGCCCAAGGCTTTAGAACTCGAGAGTCTCCAGCTCCGCAAGCCATGCCGCGGCAGTCCCGTCAGAAGGGGCGCGCCACTCGCCACGTGGCGACAGGCTTCCACCCGAAGAAAGTTTCGGCCCATTGGGCATAGCCGAGCGTTTGAACTGGCTGAACCCGAAGAACCGTTTGATGAACAGGGTCAGCCAGCGCTTTATCTCAGGAGCGTCGTAAGCCACGCGGCGATCCTGGGGATAGTGAGCGGGCCAGATACCGCGGTCCTTGTCTTCCCAAGCCTGTAATGCAAGAAAAAGAATCTTGTCAGGTCTGAAGCCATAGCGAATCGTATAGTAAAGATTAAAGTCCTGAAGCGGATAAGGTCCGATCTTTTCTTCTGTTTTCTGTACGCCTTTATCGTCCGCGGGCACCAGCTCTGGCGTTATTTCAGCCGAGACAATGCGCTCCAGTACCGGGGCGATGCCTGGCCCGAGATTCTGCTGCTGCGCGAGCCAGCGTATCAGATGCTGGATCAGCGTCTTGGGCATGCCTGCATTGACGTTGTAATGCGACATCTGGTCGCCAACACCATAGGTGCACCAGCCCAGCGCAAGCTCTGACAGATCACCGGTGCCGATCACGATGCCATTGCACTGATTCGCCAGTCTGAACAAGAAGTCCGTACGCAGACCGGCCTGCACGTTTTCAAACGTGACGTCATGCACGGCCTCGCCCGCTGCAAAAGGATGCTCAATGGTCTCGAGCATCTGCATGGCGGTTGGGCGTATGTCGAGCTCATGGGCCTCGACTCCGAGAGCTTTCATCAACTCATGTGCCAGGGAGAGGCTCATACTGCCCGTCGCGAATCCCGGCATGGTGTAGGCATGGATGCGATTGCGGTCCCAGCCCATTTCATCGGCCGCTCGTGCGGCCACCAGCAGTGCAAGCGTCGAATCCAGGCCGCCTGAAACGCCAATCACGGCGCGTTCAACACCGCTGGTCTCCAGGCGTTGGGTCAGGGCGCGCACCTGAATGGTCCAGGCTTCATAGCAATCCTGATCGAGCCGCGCGTCGTTTTCAGGCACAAAGGGAAATCGGGGTACGTCGCGCTGAAAACCGAGATCATGTTGTGGCGGGGCGAGTGTCACGGCAATACGCCGCCAGCTCCGTTGCTCCTGCGCACGCGCGCAGTCATGAAAACTGCCCATACGCATGCGTTCCTGGCGCAGCAGATCCAGGTCGATATCAGCGAACGTCACCTGAGCGGTTTTTGGAAAACGAGCCGATTCACCAAGAAGGCGACCAGCCTCATAAATCGAGACCTGTCCATCCCATGCGACATCGGTCGTGGATTCCCCGGCACCGGCTGCCGCATAGACATAAGCACACAGGGCACGCTGCGACTGGGCGCGGCACAGCAGGTGACGATCTTCCGACTTGCCGATCGTGATCGTGCTGGCTGACGGGTTGCCGATCACCGTAGCACCGGCCATGGCCATGGCGGTGCTTGGCGGGCTGGGGACCCAGAGATCCTCGCAGATTTCTATGCCGAGGGTGAAATCAGGCAGGTCATCGGCTTCAAATAGGAGGTCAGTGCCAAAAGGCGCAGTCTGGTCACCCAGTCTGATGGTCTCCTGAATAATCCCCGCGCCCGAGATGAAATGTCTGGAGTCATAGAATTCGCGGTAATTGGGCAGGTAGGTCTTGGGCACGACGCCAAGCACCTTTCCGCGATGCAGAACGACTGCACAGTTGAACAGCCGCCCGCGCTGGACAAGCGGCGCCCCGACTATAACAAGACTGCTCCAGTCCGTTGAGCGATCGGCAAGCAACTTGAGGGCGCTGATAACGCCATCAAGTAGAGCGTCCTGCTGCCTCAGATCGTCGATCGCATAACCGGAGAGGCACATTTCCGGAAAGACGGCGAGTACGGCCCCCTCTTTCGCACAGTGTGCGGCCAGCGCGACAATCTGTTCCAC
>NZ_AYXS01000048.1:168951-169016 GCF_000505765.1 Asaia sp. SF2.1
ATTATGGTGTGGATCTGCGAGGCGAACAGGGACTGTGCAGGCCGCAACACGGGCAAAGCCGTGCC
>NZ_AYXS01000048.1:169111-169838 GCF_000505765.1 Asaia sp. SF2.1
GGTAAAGCGATCGGAACGTGCTCATGGGGTCGTCTCCTGTCATCTCGTCAGGCTGGCCGGAGGGCCTGTCATCTCATTGCATCGACATGGTGCCCTGAACCCGGTGTGCCGGGACGGGAGACAGACCAGAAACGTCTTTCCGGATTAAAATACAAGTGCGAGCCTTGAGCCGGATGAACCTGCAGGGCTTTCGTCCGTTCACGACCCATCATGGATCATGACGATTATGTTATGTTCCCAAACGGAGTTATCGTCATGGATCTGCTGCGCTGGACTATCGTCTTTCTGATTCTCGCCCTTCTGGCCGGTGTCCTCGGCTTTGGCGGTATTTCGGCCGACTTCGCGTCGATCGGCAAGATCCTGTTCTTTATCTTCCTCGTGCTGTTCGTCCTCAGCTTCGTCTTTGGCAGAGGCCGCATGCGCTGAAGATAAGGATTACAGCCAGACAGCCTCGTCTCCATCTGGAGAGGGAGGGTGCCATTACGAGAAAGGGCGGGGGGGATCATCCCCGCCCTTTCTTTATCAGGTAGTGCGTCGAGAGAGCTCAGAATCCACCGGGATAGGGATCTCCTGGATAGGCATATCCCTGCTGCGGGTCGCAATTGGCATAGCCACCACAGGCATAGGTGTAGGGCGCTGCCGCATAGGGTTGAGCATAGTAGGGTTGCGCGACAGCTGCGCCGATGACGGCACCTGTGGCAAGGCCAAGACCAAGGCCGCCCCAGCC
>NZ_AYXS01000049.1:0-645 GCF_000505765.1 Asaia sp. SF2.1
TCTTCCCCTGTCGCTCTTCGCCGACTGGACCGATCTTCATGGGCGACTGGACAGATAAAACGCCCTCAGCCCCATCAAGCGCCAATCGAAGGGAGTGATCGTCGTCTAGATCGCCGAGAACGAGCTCAACTCCATATTTTGCCAGAGCGACTGCTTTTGGCGCCTTCAGATCCCGAACAAGCGCGCGAATGTGCCAAAGCCCTCGACGTTGCATCTCGCGGATCGTGGCCCCGCCTTGCTGTTCGGTTGCGCCCGTAATCAGAATCACTGGTTTTGACATCTCGGCCCCCTTACTGAAGAGGCACGATAAGCCGTTCCCGTTGGACAGGGCAGATGCGGCATCGTAGACGTCTTGTTCCATATCTGGAACACGAGCCCATGAACTCAGATGATCTCGGCAGCTTTCTGCGCATCGCAGAGACCATGAGCCTCAGCGCGGCCTCGCGCGCCACGGGAACGCCTAAATCATCGCTCAGCCGGGCATTGTTCCGTCTGGAGAGGGAAATCGGGGCAAAGCTGTTCGAGCGCGGCCCGCATGCCCTCAGACTGACCGAGGCCGGGCGCATACTCCTGATCCACGCAAGACGCGTCATGGACGATCTGAATGAGGCTACCGCGGCCCTCGATGGGGTGACGGGGCAACCT
>NZ_AYXS01000049.1:690-856 GCF_000505765.1 Asaia sp. SF2.1
CCTAAAAATCTGCGCAGCAACGACATTCGCAATCGGGCTGGTGGCGCCGATGCTGCCGCATTTTCTGCGAGACTACCCTGATCTGCGCGTTCATCTTGAGGCCGAGAACCGGATCGTCGATCTGGCGAGGGAGGATGTCGACGTGGCAATCCGGATAGGGGCAATG
>NZ_AYXS01000049.1:944-3226 GCF_000505765.1 Asaia sp. SF2.1
CAGGATCGAATTATGGCCCTGCGCCAGCCCGTCCTATCTCATGGAAAGAGGTACGCCCCAAACGCCGCAGGACCTGGCCAATCATGAGTTGCTTGGGTGGACCGATCAACCGTCGATCTGGCGTTTTAAAGATAGCTCGAACCGCGAGCATTGCGTGCCCGTCGCTGTTCGATCCGTCATCCCGGAGCCCGCCGTCCTGCAGGTCGTCCTCGAGAACCGGGGAGGGGTCGGACGTTTGCCTGCCTTCTTGGCAAGCCCCTCAATCGAGGAGGGGCGGCTTGTGAGACTGCTCCCCGATTATGAAGCGGAGACGGTGGAGGTACATGCGGTCTACGCAGCGCATCGGAGCTTATCTTCAAAGGTTCGGGTATTTATTGATGCTTTGCGCGCGCACCTGGGCGCGATTTGAGTCCCACGCCAGGGCAACAGCATGATGACTGTCGGCCCTTGGTGAAGGTTATTTTCATAGATTTCAGGCTGCGTTGCTCTCACTCTCGCCGCATAATCGTCGTCTACTGGGGAGAAGTCTGACGCCCATGATTTCCAGACGGAAGGCTCTTGCCGGCACGATTGCAGCACTGGCTTCAGCCAGCGGAGGGGCTAGCGCGCGAGGCGGTTATACACGTCTTTCCTCAGAGAACCTGCGCGAAGATCTTGATGCAATCTGGCTCACTCTGCACGAGATCTCTCCCAATCCATTTCAATCGTCCGAGGCTGGGACAGTTGAAAATCTATACCGTCAGATACGCGCGCGAATAACATCACCCACGTATGTCCGGGATGCATGGATGACAATCGCCCCCTTATTGGGAGCGCTGAATGATGGTCATGTGGCCCTCGGCTTCCCGGGTCTGATGAATAAAGCGCCGCACTATTTTCCTGTAACTTTCACCGTGGACGAACTATCCGGCAACCTCATTGTGGAGCACGACCGATCTGGCATCCTGCCTCCCGGCACCCATGTGCTTTACATCGAGAACATCTCCGCAGCCGAGTATCTGGATACGACGACCCGCGCTTTTGGTGGGCAAACTTCTGCACTGATACGGTCACGAGTTTCGCGCACAGGGGCATGGACATCAGCCGCCCTGTTCGGCGTCAAGGCTGCATACCTTTTACGGTGACGGGATAGAGCTGGTATCGAACATGAGTCTCTGGTTCCCGCGCCAAGCACCGCGCAGTCTCTTCCCCACACACCCCCTTACAGTTTTCGATGGGCTGCTAACGACGTGGGCCTGATCGAATATCGCCGGTGCGAGGATCTCAGTAGATTTCGTGCCTTTCTCGATGAAAGCTTCACGACCCTTCAATTAAAATCAGCTAAAGCACTCATCATCGATATACGCCGGAATTCCGGGGGTGATAGCGAACTCGCGAACTGGCTCTGGTGCTACGCCCAATCACGTCCCTTCAAGCAATTCGGTGGGAAGATTGTACGATCAAACGCGATAATAAAAGCGGATTATGGTCAGGGTAAATATACTAGGTATTATGGCTCCAAAGCGTGGTCAGCGCCAATTGGCGAAGTCATTTCATTTACCGAAGGTCCGTCAGATGGACTGGTATCACCGAAACCTCTCCCCTGCCGGTTCAGCGGCCCAGTCTACCTTCTCATATCGCCTGCAACATTTTCTTCAGGAATGGCCTGTGCGTTAGCAGCTAAAGATTATGGCCTCGCCACCATTATAGGACAGGAAACTGGTGAGCCGGCGACGGGGTCAGGCCTGTTGTATAAATTTCACATACCAAACATTGGCTTCCCGGTCTATCTCACCACGGCACGCTTTCTCGCTCCAAAATTACGTCCATCCCACCAGGGTGTGGTGCCCGACATCATTGTTCCATCCAATACGGTATATGATCTGTTTGCCAATCGAGATACGGCCCTCGAAAAAGCGCTGACACTTATTTGAAGACTAGCGAAGCGAGCTGACCCATGCGGTGACATGTCAGATTCCGGACGCAGCTCTGCAAAGTAAACCCGTATACGTCCGTTTCGCGCCCACTGAACCTACTTCCGATAATATAATTTATCGGAAGTAGGTATAGGGTAGAGGTCATGTCTGTTCGACAGACATTAGTTCATTCGCCTCAATCTTATCTGCAAGTTCCTGCATGATAGGCTGGTAGTATCGGTCGAGCGATTTCATATCGCGATGTCCGGTGACACGCATCAGATCCAGCGGGTTCGCGAGATAGCGCGCGAGACGCGATGTCGCCTCATGACGCAGATCATGAAAGGTAAGGTTGGTCAGGCCTGCCCGTTTTGTCATCCGACCAAA
>NZ_AYXS01000049.1:3313-3442 GCF_000505765.1 Asaia sp. SF2.1
AAGATCTTCTCGTGCGGCTCGGGCCTGTGCGGCATCTGCTCGAGTTTCTCAACGAGAAGGCGCCGTGCGCCAGGCGTAAGAGGACGCTTCTCGGGGCCAAGTTCCTCCCGGTGTCGCTCGCTCTTCACT
>NZ_AYXS01000049.1:3506-10860 GCF_000505765.1 Asaia sp. SF2.1
CGGGCAAGCGACAGCGTACGACTACGGAAATCGATGTCTTTCCAGCAGAGAGAAACGGATTCCGATAAACGGCAGGCTTGTTCGATCGACCATTTGACGAGCCACACATCATCGGCATGCTCGGATGTCGAAACGACCTCTATAAGGCGGTCATATTCACTCTGAAGATTGTGCTCATTGTCGAGAATGGCCAACCGCCTGTTACGCTTCCTGTCAGCACCTTGCGGCCGTTTCACAACCCTGCCCGAAGCATGATTGACCGTGTGGATATCCCACTCGCTGATCGCATGTTGGACGACGCTGGCGAGGAGATTGAGCCGCTTGACTACGGTCGCTGGCGCATAACCGTCGGACAGCATGCGATCGCGAAAGGCCCGAACGTCAGCGGGCTGCCATTTGCTCACCATAACATTCACAATAGGGTCATCGAGCAGGGCAGGGATGTGGCCAGTGCGGTCCGCTTGGCGATGGGCCATGCACTCGTCGCGATAGCGTTCCACCAATCGTCTGAGAGGCGTCTTGTCGAGGGACGATGTGTCCTTGAACTGGCGAAGATCGACCTCGGCACGTTTTTCAGTGAGCCAGCGACGAGCCAGAGCTGAAGATGCGAAGGTCTTTCTCAGGCGTTTACCGTCGACCATCTTGCGCGCCTGATACTGACCCGCGCCTCGGTACCATACGCCCTTGGGGAGCTGTTTACCTGTGGCCGGATCGATGCCTGATCTTTCTGATTCGCTCATGCGAAGCCCCTGATACCAAAGAGCCATAATTTCCTGATTGGCTCAGGAATGGCTCAAAATCAACACTCTGGTAAATCAGGATTATGCTTGTAACCGGCTGCACCCCGCAGAGAACTGCGGTAAATGCCGTGGTGTCCCGTACGGGATTCGAACCCGTGTTACCGCCGTGAAAGGGCGGTGTCCTAGGCCTCTAGACGAACGGGACTGGAGGCGTGAGCGGCTGATTATCTCACCCCCGGATGGGGGTCAACCCTAAATCGTGGCAGCGTCCAAAATAAAAAAGCTCAGCATATCCTGACCGTTCCACTGCTCGCAGCGCAGTTGCCCCGCCACGTGAAGTACCGGCATGGCCCGGTCTTCCAGCAGGGCAGCGAACGCCTTGTCTGCGGCGCGAAAGACCAGACCACGCAGCCTGCCACCATCCTCGCCCTGCAGGATGACACGCAGCGTGTTGCCATCGCGCCCGATACGCTCGGTCTTGACGGCACGAACGCGGCTGATGGCAATGACCGGCTCTTCATGGCCAGCCCCGAAGGGGCCGAGGCGTGCCAGCTGTGCGGCAATTTCCGTCGTTGCTCCACGAAGGGTCAGTACGCCGTCTATGCATAGTGAGTCGTGGCGCGGGCGGAGTCTGGCCTGGGCAAGCGCCTCGTCAAGGAACTGGTGGAATTCCGCTGCTCTTGCTGCGTCAAGAGAGAACCCGGCCGCCATGGCGTGACCGCCACCGGTAAGAAGCAACCCCGATTGGCAGGCATTGATTACAGCCGCGCCAAGGTCGATGCCCGGCACAGAGCGGGCCGAGCCCTTGATCCTGCCATCCCGAAAAGCGCCAACCAGCACAGGCCTGTTGCAGCGCTCACGGATACGACTGGCGACGATACCTACAACACCCGGATGCCAGTCCTCGCCATGCAGGAACAGGGCCGCGTGACCAGCCTCTAGCTGCGCTTCGGCTTGGGCATAGGCATCGTTGAGGATATCTGCCTCGACAGTCTGGCGCTGCCGGTTGATTTCATCGAGTTTTTCGGCCAGTGCGCGGGCCTCGAACGCATCGTCGCTCAGGAGCAGCTTTACCCCGAGTTCGGCTTGCGCAATACGGCCGCCCGCGTTGATTCGTGGCCCGATGGCAAAGCCACAGGCCATGGCGCTGGCTGTTTCTTTCACCCCTGCCACGGAGGCCAAGGTGGACAGGCCCAGCCGCTCGCCACGGCCCATTACACGCAGGCCTTGGGCGACGAAAGCGCGGTTGAGGTCGCGCAGGGGCATCACATCGCAGATTGTGGCCAGTGCCACCAGATCGAGCTTGCGCAGCAGGGCAGGCTCCTCATGCGCGTCAAACCAGCCCGACGCGCGCAACGTCCGGCAGGTAGCAATCAGCGTAAGGAAGGCGACGCTCGTGGCGCAAAGATGCCCTAGCCCCGACTCGCAGTCGAGGCGGTTGGGGTTGACCACCAGACAGTCAGGCAGAATGGCCCCGTCTGGCTTGTGATGGTCCAGCACGATAATATCACCATCCTCTTTGAGGCTGGTGAGCAGATCAACGGAGGCCGTCCCGCAATCGACACAGATAAGTAGGCTCGCCCCTTTGGAGCGCAGGCCTTCAAGGGCTGGCCCGTTGGGGCCATAACCCTCCTTCTGCCGGTCGGGAATATGGAAAAAGACCGGGCATCCCAGCTCGCGAAGCGTTTCGGTAAGAAGGGTGGTGCCACAGGCACCGTCGACATCGTAATCACCGAAGACGCCAATGGTCTCACCCGTCTTGACGGCGTTGGCCAGTCGCAGGGCAGCGTCACTCATGCCTGTCAGGCAGGACGGGTCTGGCAGCCAGTCGCGCAGTTTCGGGTCGAGAAAAGCCGGAATACGGGCGGCATCGACCCCGCGGCTGTGCAGGATGCGGGCCAGTAATTCGGGAATGGCAGCGCGTTGCGCGATGGCCAGGGCGATGCGACCATCACCGCTGGCCAGCCTGTCATCGCGCCAGACCCAGGAACGCTGACTGCCACTTTCATGGACAGAAAGAACCGGTTCTGGCGAAGCGATGATCGTGGGAGCGTCAGACATACGCTCCTTTATAGGGTGGGATCAGTGACCTGCCCACGTCTTGGTGGTGAAATTGTGCCGCCCTTCAATGAAGCGCACCGTGGCAGACTTGGAGCGCATGACGATGGAATGAGTGCGGGCAACGGTCGGGCCGTAGAAGCGCACACCACGCAGCAATGTTCCGGTCGTGACACCGGTGGCCGAGAACAGCACGTCGCCACGGGCCATGTCATGCAGGCCGAGCTTGCGGGTCGGGTCATTGCCCGGATCCATCGAGCGGGCGCGCTCGATCTGGCTCTCATCCTCGAACATCAGGCGGCCCTGCATCTGCCCACCCACGCAGCGCACGGCTGCGGCAGCCAGAACACCTTCCGGCGCGCCACCCGAACCCGCATAGATGTCCACGCGGCTCTCATCCATACAGGCCGCAATGGCGGCAGCAACGTCGCCATCGGTCAGCAGCATAACGCGTGCACCGGCTTCGCGGGCGCGGGCAATCAGCTCCTCATGACGTTCGCGGTCGAGCGCGCACATGGTGAGCGAGGAGATATCCTTGCCCTTGGCCTTGGCGAGGTCACGCAGTGTGGTTTCGATCGGGGCGTCGATATCGATCAGATCGTCCGGCAGGTTCGGGCCCACCACCAGCTTCTGCATGTAGATGTCAGGCGCATGGAGGAAGTTACCGCTCTCGGCCAGTGCCACCATCGTCATGGCGTTCGGCATGTCCTTGGCGCAAAGATTGGTGCCTTCAAGCGGGTCGACGGCGATGTCCATCTTGGGACCGCCGGCGCCCACCTTTTCGCCGATATAGAGCATCGGGGCTTCGTCCATCTCGCCCTCGCCGATCACGACCGTACCCTCGATCGCGACGGTGTCGAAAGCGGCCCGCATGGCCTGGACGGCTGCACCGTCAGCCTCGTTCTTTTCCCCACGGCCAGTCCAGGCCGATGACGAGATGGCCGCAGCTTCTGTCACGCGCACGAGCTCGAGCGCGAGGTTGCGATCCGTCACTTTATACTTAGGAGAGAAAGGCATCCGGTATATCCTATCTGTACTCTATCCAGCTGAGCCGGAATTGCGACACGCCCTGTTATGCCGGGATGTGCCGCCTTTGCCACATCACACAGTCTCGATTTTCATGAGCAGCGGTGTGCCGACGACAGTTTCCAGGGGCTCGAGGGCCGTCAGGACGGAAAGCATGGCCGCCTCGCTGGTTTCATGTGTAACAAGCGCCAGCGGAACAACCGTCTGTGAAGAAGCCGCTTTTCCAGCCTCTTCCGCCGCATGTTGCGAGAGGGCGCGCAGGGATACGCCATAGTCGCGCAGGGCCGCCGTAATATCGGCCACCACGCCGGGGCGATCCTGCACAAAGAGGCGCAGATAATACTGCCCGGCCAGGTTTTCGCGCGGGGCACACGCGATTTCGGGCCGTGGGTCCATCCCCCATACGGGCAGGGCTGTTCCCCGGGCGAGATCGATCACATCCGCCATTACGGCGCTGGCGGTCGGTCCTGCGCCCGCACCACGGCCTTCAATCAGCATCGGACCGCTGGAGGCACCTTCGGTCAGGACGGCATTGAAAACGCCGTCCACATTCGCGATCGGGGCGGATTGCGGCACCATGCACGGGCGCATGGAGGCCTCGATGGCGCCCTGCTCATCACGGCGCGCACTGCCCAGCAGCTTGATGCGATAGCCCATCTCGCGGGCAAAGGCCTGATCGCACGCGGCGATGTTGCGGATTCCCTCGACATGCAGGCTGTCGAACCGCACCGGCTGACCAAAGGCAAGGCCGGCAAGTATGGCGAGCTTGTGGGCAGCGTCCCAGCCATCCACATCGGTGGAAGGGTCGGCTTCGGCATATCCAAGAGCCTGCGCCTCGGCGAGGATATCGCCAAAATCGCGGCCCGACTCGCGCATAGCGGTCAGGATGTAGTTGCAGGTGCCGTTCAGGATGCCGCCAACGCGCACCAGATTATCCGCTGCCAGACCCTCACGCACGAGCTTGATGGCCGGGATGCCGCCTGCCACCGAGGCTTCGAACAGCAGGGAGGTGTTGTTCTCGCGGGCCAGCGAGGCCAGAGCCGCACCATGAATGGCAAGCAGGGCCTTGTTGGCGGTTACGACCGGCTTGCCAGCCTTCAGGGCGGTTTCGACCAACGTACGGGCTGACCCCTCTGCGCCGCCAATCAGCTCCAGCACCACATCGACCTTCGGGTCACTGGCCAGCGCAATGGGGTCATCATGCCAGGTCAGACCGGCAAGATCGACGCCACGGTCGCGGGTGCGATCGCGGGCCGAGACAGCGACCACCTTGATGGTCTGTCCGGCACGGGCAGTAATGGCCTGGGCGTTCTCACGCAGAAGGCGCACCACGCCAGCCCCGACCGTGCCAAGACCAGCAATACCAAGATGAAGTGTTTGACCGTTCACGAAACTGCCTCTGCCTGTTTGACGCCGTGTTTGTTAAGGAAGGTCTTGATGGCACGCGTAGCCTGACGCAGGCGCTGCGTGTTCTCGACAAGACCGATACGAACGAAGCCTTCGCCATATTCACCAAAGCCCAGACCCGGGGCCACGGCCACACCAGCCTCTTTCAGCAACAGCTTGCTGAAATCGACGCTGCCCATTTCGGCAAAGCGCTCCGGAATAGGCGCCCAGGCGAACATCGAGCCCTGGGGAGAGGGGACGTCCCAGCCCGCAGCATGCAGCCCGCGGATCAGCACGTCGCGACGCTCGCGATACATGTCCCGAATTTCAGCCACACAATCTTGCGGGCCGCTCAGGGCCGCGACGGCCGCCACCTGAATGGGGGTGAAGGCGCCGTAGTCGAGATAGGACTTGATGCGTGTGAGGGCCTGGATCAGATGCGGGTTGCCAGCGGCAAAGCCCATGCGCCAGCCGGCCATGGAATAGGTCTTCGACAGTGAGGTGAACTCGACCGCGATCTCCTTGGCACCCGGCACCTGCAGGATCGACGGTGGCGGCTCGTTGCCGAAATAGATTTCGCAATAGGCCAGATCCGACAGGATCCAGATCTGCTCGCGACGGGCGAAAGCGACCAGCTCCTTGTAGAAATCGAGCGATGCCGTAAAGGCCGTCGGGTTGGACGGAAAGTTCACGATGAGCGCGGTGGGCTTGGGGACGGAATGGCGCACAGCCCGTTCAAGCGCGCGCAACATGTCCTCATCTGGCGTCGCGGGGATGGAGCGCACCGATGCGCCCGCAATGATGAAGCCAAACTGATGAATGGGGTAGGACGGATTCGGCACCAGAATTGTGTCGCCGGGGCTGGTAATGGCCGATGACAGATTGGCCAGGCCTTCCTTCGAGCCCAGGGTCGCGATAACTTCGGTCTCGGGGTTCAGATCCACACCAAAGCGGCGCTCATAATACCCGGCCAGGGCGCGACGCAGACCGGGAATACCGCGGCTGACCGAGTAGCGATGGCTGCGCGGGTCGGCCACGGTCTCGACAAGCTTCTTGACGATATGGGGCGGTGTGGGGCTGTCGGGGTTGCCCATGCCCAGATCGATGATGTCTTCACCATGCGCTCGGGCCGCGGCCTTGGCCTTGTTTACTTCGGCAAAGACATAGGGCGGCAGGCGACGGATACGGTGAAACTCTTCGGTCATTTTTTCGGCTCGGGGGCACAGGGTTGAAATAAAATTACCGGAGTCAGGGCGACTCCGACAATCTTCACTAACCTGTTTCCAGAACCGGGTGAACCGTCCTCAGTAAGGCGAGCGGTCAATTCTCGCGCCACGCCCCAGCGCACCAGCGCTCAGACGGATATCCGATGCGGGGACGCCGTGCAGAATCAGGGTCTGTGCCACCACGCGTGCACGCAACAGGCCGAGCTTGATGCCAATAACCTGTTCTTCAGGGCGGAATGACGTGATCTCGCCAAAACCCTTCACATAGACCACGTCATGAGGGCCGCGCGTGCCCAGGAATTTGCCGATCGTGCCGTCCTGGCCATTCGCGATCTGATCGGACGCCTGCTTGAAGCGGATCAGCGTGCCATGGGGCTCGGTCAGATCATAAGAGGGCGGTGCAATGTCCGGCAGGGCGGCATCGCGCGGAATATCAAAGCCGGGAAAACGTGGCGCCTGGGGCGGCAGATCGCCGATCTGCGGCAGCTCGCCCGGTTTGATCGGCGGCGGCGCAAAACGTGTGACCTCAGGCAGGGCGGCCTCGGGCGGCGCTGTTTCGGCGGGCGCAGCCTTCTTCGCTGCCGGTTTGGCAGCCGGAGGTTTAGGCGCTGGTGAAGCAGCCGATGCGGGTGCCGGTGCCGGTACCGCAGCTGGTGCAGGCGTCGCTGGCGGTGTCTGGCCGGGCGCTACAACGCTCATCGATGAGCCACTATCATCGCCCGCGGAGCGTGGCTTGGGCTGCGGTGGGGGCGGCGGCGCCGGGATGATGAGTGGGCCGTCAGCCACGGCCAGATGCTGGCTGAGGTTGCGCTGAAGCGTCAGCTTGTCTGTAAGAGCCTTCCGGGCCGGGGCACTGGGCAGATCGACCTGGGCAGTTGGTGTGAGCCCGACATGGGGGTAGTTGCCATGAGCCCCCGG
>NZ_AYXS01000049.1:10944-11073 GCF_000505765.1 Asaia sp. SF2.1
TGCAGGGGGGCGCTGCTTGGCAATCTCGCCGCCCTGGTACTGATGATACCAGTTACCGACCGTATCGACGGCGTCTCTGTGACCGCAGGCGGCCAGGGGCATCGTGAGCGACGCCATGCCTGTCATGAC
>NZ_AYXS01000049.1:11137-15399 GCF_000505765.1 Asaia sp. SF2.1
AAGGCCTTTGTGCAGCCAGCCTGTTTTCTGCATTTCTTCTGATCGACCTTATGAGTTTCTTGTCCGGGTTCACCGCGCTCGCGTCACCCTAACCGTTCCTGCCCCCCGTGGCGAGATGCCTGATCCCCAGCAAAAATTGGCGGGGCTCTTGTGAGGGCCGCCCATCAAGCGCAACATAGAAGGGATGAACAGGCTGTATGGACATAGGAACACCGTAATGCGTGGCACGACGCCTCAGGACATCTTCCGTATCGCACCACGTCTCGATGATGAAGATCCCGATACACAGAACCCCGACTCCCCGGAGACCAAGGAGCCCGCAGAAAAGGCCCCCGGTACCGAAATCGAGGGCAAGCTGTTCGAGCAGCGCAAGGTGCTGATCTTTGGCGGCATCAACGATAAGGTGGCCCGTGATGTCACAGGTCGTCTGCTTGCACTGGCCGGAGCTTCGGACAAGCCGATCGATATCTACGTCAATTCACCGGGTGGCCATGTCGAGAGTGGTGACACCATTCATGACATGATCCGCTTTGTGGATTCCATTGCTCCCGTGAACATGATCGGCACGGGCTGGGTGGCATCGGCTGGCGCGCTGATCTTTGCTGCAGGTCGTCCCGAGCGTCGCCTGTGTCTGCCGAACACGCGCTTCCTGCTGCATCAGCCGATGGGCGGTGTTCGTGGCCCGGCAACCGATATCGATATCGAGGCCCGCGAGATCATCAAAATGCGCGAGCGCCTCAACCGACTGTTTGCTCGTGAAACCGGTCAGTCCTACGAGAAGATCGCCAAGGACACGGACCGCAATCACTGGATGTCGGCAGAAGAGGCCATTGCCTATGGTCTCGTCTCGCGTGTCATCAGTAAAATGAGCGATATCAAGGAATAAGAAGAGGAAGTCTCTCTCATGTCACGTCTTGAACAACTCTACAGCCATCTTCCCGATGCGCCGTCAGACAAGACCCTGGCCAAGGCCGATTTCGAAGCCCGTCACTGGAGCAGCGCCATTCCCGGCCCGCTCAAGCCGGGCACCGAGGAACACAAGCGCGCCGTGGCCGACATGTTCAGGGAGACTTTCAACCCTTACAAGCCTTCGGTCATCGAGTGGCCGAAGCTCGACCCGCAGACCCTGCATCGCATCACCTCGCTGCCGATCTGGGATATCGCTGTGCAGACCGAAGGCAAGGCACGCCTGCGCATGGCGGCCTATGCCGATATGATCGATGATCCCGACATGAAAGACGCCCTGCGTCGCAATGCCTGGGAGGAGAACCGCCACAAGGAGGTGCTCTCCAAGCTCGTTGAAGCCTACAACATCCCGATGGCCCCCGAGCCGCCCTATATCGAGCCGAAAGACACCGAGTGGGCGTATCTGGTGACCGGTTTCTCGGAATGTGTGGACAGCTTCTTTGCCTTCGGTCTGTTTGCCCTTGCCGAGCGTGCCGGTCTGTTCCCCATGGAACTGATCGAGACGTTCGAGCCTGTGATGCAGGAAGAGTGTCGCCATATCCTGCTTTTCGCCAACTGGCTGGCCTGGCATCGCGCCACCATGCCGTGGTGGAAGCGCCCTGTTTTCGAAGCGCGTGTTCTGGGTGTCTGGGCGTTCCTCGCCTATGAGCGCATGGATCTGGCCCGTTCGATCGATGCCGAGGGCAACGAGCACACGCAGGACAACAATTTCACCGTGACCGGCGCCAAGGACATGACGGACATGGACATCAAGGTGCCAGAGCTGATGCAGCTTTGCCTTGATGAAAATGACCGCCGCTTCTCTGGTTACGACCACCGCCTGCTGCGTCCCACTACGACACCGACACTCGTCAAGACCGGGCTGGCTGCCTATCGTCTGTGGGGAAAAGCATCGGGGGCCGTACGCGCCCGCCTCGGGCATAAGGAGCAGCACGCGCCTGCATGAGTGTGATTGAGCCGGGGTCAGAGGCCCATAAGCATTACTTCTGTCAGCAGTTTATCGATACGCATCAGGTTTTTGATCCGGAAACCCTGCCGTGGCCCGAGCTGACAGAGGAGGAACTGACCCGGCTCGGCGCCGTACCGTTCTGGCAGGAGGTGTATCACACCGAGCGCCGGGCCGGTGCAATTGTCGATGCCTTCACTCCCCAGATCATCGATCCTGAGGTCAAGGAGGCGGTACGGCTTCAAGGCTATGAAGAGGCGCGCCACGCCGATCTGATTCGCGTCATGATCGAACGATACGGTCTGGACGCGCGCAAGCAGCCGCTTGAGAAATTTCCTGCCGATCTCGAAACAGCCTTCATCGACTTTGGCTTTGGCGAGTGCCTTGACGCTTTTCTGGGTTTCGGGGCTTTCAAAAGCGCCCGTCAATCACAGTTTCTGCCCGAAAAGATGTTCGAAATCTTCGACATCCTGATGTTCGAAGAAACACGGCACATCGTTTTCTTCATCAACTATATGGCCTGGCGAGAAAAGCGTCGCGGCCTTGGCCGCGCAAGGCGTTCCGCCAAATCGCTACGTTTCTATATCCGCGCGCTCAGCCGCCTGCTTGGGATGGTGAAACGTGGTCAGGAGCCCAATGACGGGCGCGATTTTGCCGTCACCCAGACCAATCTGTTTCTCGACGGCTTTTCCTTCCGCGGCTTTGTCGAGGATTGCTATCGTGAAAACGCCCGTCGCATGACGGCGTTCGATCCTGGTCTCATGCAGCCTCGCCTGCTGCCCGGTATTGCCGATCTGGCGCTGCGCGGGTTGCGCCTGTGGGATAAAGGGCGTGGTCTTTCGCGCTAACAGGCTTGGGGCTCTGCCCTATCCCCCGCCAAAGGGCAGTCGCCCTTTGGAAGCCCTGAATTCGGAAGCGAAGGGTGCCTCGTTTATTCTCCTGTCGCGCCACCGCCTGCATGACGACGATCATAGCCGCCGTAGAATCGCCCGTCGGGATGCGATCCCAGCTTTGCGCCACCAGCGAGAACGCCTTCGGCTGAGCCCCATGGCTGATGCGTCTCAATCGTATAGCCATGAGCGCGCAGGGTGGCGATGACGGGTTCTGACAGGGCACCGGGTTCGATCTCGACGGCTTCGGGCTGCCATTGCTCGTGAATGCGGGGCATGTCGACGGCTTCCTGAATGGTCATGCCGTAATCGACCACCCCCAGAATCGCCGCGAGGGTAATGGTGGGAATGCGTGAACCGCCCGGGCTGCCAATGGCCATGATGGCCTTGCCATTTCTGGAGAGAATGGTGGGCGACATGGAAGAGAGCGGTGTCTTGCCGGGGGCAATCGCATTGGCCTTGCTGCCGACAATGCCGAACATGTTCGGCTCACCGGGTTTGGACGAAAAATCATCCATCTCGTCATTCAGGAAATAACCGGCGCTGCCTGCCATGACCTTCGCCCCGAACCAGCCATTGAGCGTATAGGTGACCGAGACAGCGTAGCCCGAATGATCCATGATTGAATATTGTGTGGTTTCGCGCTTTTCAGGCTGGGGGTCGCCTGCCACGAGGCTGGCAGAGGGTACCGCCTCTTCGGCTGGAATGGCGGCGCGAATTTTTGCGGCATAAGCCGGGTCGATCAGATGGGCCACAGGGTTTTTGACGAAAGCCGGGTCGCCCAGATCGCGCCGGTCGGAATAGGTATGACGCATCGCCTCGATTTCCTGATGTGTCGAGCGCGCGCTGTAGAGTCCCTCAGCTTTCAGGTCGTAGCCTGACAGGATATTGAGCATTTCGCACAATGCCACACCGCCGCCACTCGGCGGGGGGGCGGTATCAATCTGATACCCACGATAGCTGCACCGTATGGGCGCCATGATGCGTGGCTTGTAGGCGGCGAAATCAGCCATGGTCAGCAAGCCACCATTCGCCTTGCTGACACGCACCGTTTCTTCAGCAATCCAGCCACGATAAAAGACGTCCGGCCCCTTGTCGGCAATGGCCTGAAGCGAGCGGGCGAGGTCGGTCTGTCTGAAGCGCTCGCCAATCGTGAAGGGCTGGCGATCGGCGCGCAGAAAGATTTTCGAGGCGTAGGGATCGTTGATGAAGGCCTTGGTCGAGGTGTTCAGCAGGTGAACGTCATTCTCTTCGAGCGTGTAGCCTTCACCGGCCAGAGCGATGGCGGGTGCCATGACCTGAGCCCGTGTCAGATGGCCCCAGCGTTTCAACGCAAGATCGAGCCCGGCCACCGTGCCAGGCACGCCCACCGATTTCCATCCGATGGTCGAGAGCCCCTTGATGATCTTGCCGTCCTCGTCCTGATACATCGTCTCGGTGGCGGCAAGCGGGGCATGTTC
>NZ_AYXS01000049.1:15489-16794 GCF_000505765.1 Asaia sp. SF2.1
ATATTGCCGGCAGCCGGATAGACCACGGCCAGCGCATAACCCACGGCAACAGCCGCATCGACAGCATTCCCGCCGTCGCGCAGGATCTTTGCCCCGACATCAGAGGCCAGATGCTGCGCCGAGACCACCATGCCATGCGCACCCTGCGTCGAGGGAATAGGGGGGCGGCTGGTTGCGGCGCCCCCAAAATTGAGCGCGTCGCCACCCGGTGCCGCCTGGGCAGGGCTGAAGGCCGAGAGCGTGACGGCACAGGACAGGGCGGAAGCAGACAAAAGCTGACGCCAGCGATCGGGCGTTGAGGCAGGGAAAGACATAAGACGGTCCTGAAATCAGTGAGAAGAAGCGGGCGAAGAAGGGCGTGGCACCGGGCTAAGCGCATCATTGCTGCGGTCGGTATCGGGAATGGCGTGATCCGGGTCGAGGATCGCGCGCTGTACAGGGCTGCCGCCCTTGAGCGTCACGACATGGATATTACCGCCGCTCCAGACTTCTGTCGGAATAACAATGCGTTCGACGCTGCCATCGTCACGGGTGACGGCAAGAGTAACCGGCAAAGGCAGCCAACCCTTGTTGCTGATCGTCAGCGAGACGCCTTTTTTCGGGTCTTTATCGGGATACTCAATGGCATCGAGCGCATAATCGGGGCTGCGATTCTCGAAATACCAGCCGCGCCAGAACCAGGAGAGGTCTTCACCGGCATCGCTCTCCATCAGACGAAAGAAATCCGAAGGGGTCGGATGCTTGTAGGCCCACGCGGCGATGTAGTGGCGAAAGGCGCGGTCGAAGCGTTCCGGCCCCAGAATCTGGCTGCGCAGCAATTCGAGACCGTAGGCCGCCTTGAAATAGGCCATGGCATGACGATTGCCATGACCCGGAATGGTGGATGAGGTCATGAGCGGGTCATAGACCGGGTCTTTCAGGATCTTGACGATATCATCCGCTGGCTTGCCCGTGTCGGGGGCATATTCGCCGTCCTGCTTGGGGGCGAACTCTCCCTTGTTGAAGTGTTGAGAGGCGAGGGAGTCGATGAAGGTGTTGAACCCTTCATCCATGAAGCCATGGCGGCGCTCATTACTGCCGACAATCATGGGGAACCACCCATGGCCCAGCTCATGGGTGGTGATCCAGAAGAGCTTGGCATCACGGTCGTGCATGCCGTCAAAAACGATGCCGGGATATTCCATTCCAGCGCCATGACCGCCGACATTGATCGCTGTGGCCCAGGGATAGGGGTACCAGCTCGACGAGAAATACTCGATGCTATGCTTCACATATTGTGTCGATCGGTCCCAGGCCTGTGAGCCG
>NZ_AYXS01000049.1:16909-17130 GCF_000505765.1 Asaia sp. SF2.1
CAGCGACGGGTGCCGTTTGCAGATATGCGGGAGGTGGCCTCGATATCGGCCTGATTGCGTATCAGCACGCGTTTTTCGCTCATGCGTGCCTGCGCCAGACGCTGGCGTTCCTGCGCCGTCAAAACGTCCTTCTCGTTGAGCAGCGCTCCCGATCCCATAACAAGGAAATTCGACGGCACCGTGACGCGATAATCGATATCGCCGTAATCGAGATAGAATTC
>NZ_AYXS01000049.1:17185-17299 GCF_000505765.1 Asaia sp. SF2.1
GCCCCCCAGATAAGGCGCTGTGTCCCAGCCACGCAGATCGTCAAAAACGGCCATGCGTGGATAGAACTGCGCGATTTCAAAAATATCCCCATTCCGCGACGGGGTGACGGCCGT
>NZ_AYXS01000049.1:17431-21723 GCF_000505765.1 Asaia sp. SF2.1
GGTGCAAGCGGGGTAGGGAGAGAGATCTGCATCCGTGTGTCGGAAATCAGCGGTGTGACAGCAATTTCCTTTCCATGCGCGTCAAGCAAAGCGACACGGTCGATCTGCATCCCCTCGGTGTGGCCATGTGCCTTGAAACGCGCTGGCCTGGCGGCTGCGCCTCGTGAGGTCTCGCGGTAGATATTCTGTTCGAGCTGTAGCCAGAGCACGTTCAGGGTGCTGGGGCTGTTATTGCGGTAGGTGATGGTCTCCTGCCCGGTCAGGCGATGGGTAGGGGCATCGAGCGCGACATCAATGCGGTAATCTGCCCGGTTATGCCAGTAATCGGGGCCAGGCGTCCCATCAGCGGAACGATAGCGATTGATCGCGGTCGGATAATCAATGGGCGCGAAAATATGAGTCGGCTCTGGCTCCGGCCTTGGCCCTGTCTGGGCCGGAGGGGGCGCTGCTGCGGCAAGGAGTGTGGCCAGCCCTGTTGCAGCGCTGGCCTTGAGAAGGGGCTTTGTCACAGCCCGACAGAGCGGCTTAGAAATTCGCATCGACACGACCGAAATAATAGGCGCCGGTCATGGAGAGCGGAGAGGCTGAATCATAGATCTTCGGCCCGAGATAATTCACCACAGCAGGCACCATGCGGGGACGCTGGTTGAAGATGTTGTTCGAGCCGATTGCCAGACGCCAGTGCTTGTTGACGCGATAAGCCACTTCGAGATCAGTGGTCCACACAGGGGTATTCTCGAAGGGCAGGAAGGTGGTGGTGGAATAGCGCACGGAAGACGGTGCGAGATCTTCATAGGTAAGCAGGGTCTTGTAGGAGCCAAAGCGCGTCTCGCGGATATTGACCCCCCATTTGCCGTAATCCCAATGAGCATTGAGGATGATCTTCGAGCGCGGCACGCCCTGTGCCGAAGCCTGTGTCTGGGCGTTGGCGAAAGGATTACCAAAGATGTTGGTATTGAGATGAGTGACGACGGTGCGGTTCAGGTTGAGCAGCAGTGAGAGATCGAGGGAGCCGTAGCGATGCAGCAGGAAGCGGTAATCGCTCTGGATATCCAGACCCTGCGTGCGGGTGCTGGCCGCATTGGCGTAGTAATAGGCCTTGATATTGCTCAGGGAGACGCTGCCGCCTGTTGCGATATCAACCCCCGCCGCCTGAATGGCTTCGAGAGCCGATGTGCCTGCGATGCTGGATGCGGCCAGGATACGGTCACGGATGTTGATCTGATAGACATCGGCAGAGATGTGGAAGCGGTCGACCGGCTCAAGCACGATGCCGCCCTCGGCGCTGGTCGACCGCTCAGGCTTGAGCGATGACGCCCCGATGGAGCGCGCCGCCGTGCTGTTGGCCCCGAGCAGGCCGGAAGCACCTGTCGGAGAAACGCTGAGCGAGCTGTAATGCTCCTCGGCCAGTGTCGGCGCGCGGAAACCGGTGCTGATCGTACCGCGGACTGCGATACGGCGCGTGAAATCATAGCGCGTGGTGATTTTGCCGGTCTCGGTGTTGCCGGCATCTGTGTAGTGTTCGAAGCGACCGGCAAAATCGAGATCCCAATGCTTCAGCGGGTGAAAATCGCCATCGAGATAGCCGGCCCAGACATTACGTTGCCATTGGCCCGCACTGACAGGCGAGATGCCAGCATAGCCGGATGTGCCGCCATAGAGATAGGAAGCGTCATTGCCTGCGCCCACATGATACGTTTCCAGACGATGTTCGGCGCCCATGGCAAACGTCATGGGTGTGGCCATGCCGACATTGAAATTGCGACGCATGTCGAAATTGCTCGTCCACTGCGCCATGCTATAGGTCGCTGCACGGGTGGTCGTCGGGGAATAGCCATACACATTGGCGTAGCTGGAATTATAGGTGTTCTTGACGCCGATATCGTCGTCATCCTGCCCGTAAAGCGTGCTTAGATCCCAGCTGAAGCCGAAAAGATCATCACCCTTCAGGCCAAGATTGGCCTGGAAATTGTTTTCGTCGATCGTCTCAAGAGGGGAGAAACCATAGGGATAAATCGTGGTAGGCGCTGAGGCCCCGGGGAGGCGGTAGTTCTCATAGGCTTCGGCGTGGCGATGGGCATAGGTGATTAGCCCATAGGTGCGCAGGCCCTCGACAATATCCTTGCCCCATTCGATCGATAGATTCTCGCGTGTTTCCTCAGGCGTGCTTTCGATCTTGTTCGAATTGGCAGGCCAGCTCGAACTTGTGGTCCAGCGATGGTCGCGCGTGCTCTTGTTATCAGCCACGAAATGATCGGTGTGGTAGATCTGGCCCGAGATATGAACGAAGCCGTCCTGTCCCCATTTGCGACCGCCATCGGCACCGATCAGATATTGCCACCCATCGCCATTATAGGCGTTTGCGCCTGTCTGGGCGTAGGTATGGATGCCGTGATCACTTTTCTTGGTGATGATGTTCACCACGCCGGCGATGGCATCAGACCCATACATGGCCGCCGCGCCATCGCGCAGCACTTCCATATGGTCGATGGCCCCGGCCGGGATCATGTTGAGATCAACCGGGGTGGTCCCGCCCGCCATGTTGCCGGTGATATTGCGCCGCTTGCCGTCAACCAGCACCAGAACTTCATTGGCCGAAAGCCCGCGCATGCGAATGGATGAGGTCAGGGCTGCCGTATCGTTGCCCAGTGCAGAGACGGTGATGGACGGGTCGAGACGTGACAGGACACTGGCGAGATTGAGTTCGCCAGTACGCTCCATCTGCGCCTGCGTGTAGAGGGTGATCGGCGACGAGCTGTCACGCACCCGACGATTTGAGGAGCGTGTGCCGGTGACGATGATGGCTTCACTGCCGCCTTCCGCATGACTGCTCGCAGCCTTGCGATGAGTGGGCGCAGGACGCGATACAGGGGTGGTTTGCCGGGCAGGGGAGGAAGCACCCGTAGAATGATGCTTATGGCGATTCTGGCCTTGCTGGATCGAGGAGGGGGATTCTGCAAGGGCAGAGGGTGATGAGACCTGGAAGAGGGCAGTTGACGAAATCAGTGCCACGACAAGATTTTTTTTATAAGCCGACCGGTGTTCTGGCATGAATGACGCCCTTCGAGACGATTCCGATATGATACGAATAAGAAATATTCGATCATACCCCATGCTGTCGGGCAATAAATGAAAAGAAAAATTTATGTAACATATAATTATATAATAATCTTATTGGATACTTCCGTTACATGATTGCAGAGACCAAGGAGATGCATCCCGGGTTCTTCAGCGCAGATAGGTTCGGGATAAGGTCATTTGTTGGGGGCGTTCACGGGTGAAAGAACGCAAACGAGGCCGGTCACTGGCAGCGACGGGAGATGAGCGTGTTTGGTGCCTACGCTCTCCCGGCACTGTCTCGCAATTCATGGGGCCTGAGCGGGCAGACCCCATCAGTAGGAAGGTCCTTGCTTGTGTGAGCGATCCTCGTTCGAGATACCCCGCGGGCTCAGCCAGAAAGGCCGAGAAGGCGCTCGGTATCCGGATCAACCGGGATGCCATTCAGCAAACGTTTCGGCGCCTCTTCCCACTCCTTGTCGCCCGGTGCGCATACCGGCACGTCCGGCTCTGCTGGCGGCGAATTGCGCAGCAGGTCGAGGTAGCGGGCCATTTCCGCCTCGAAAGCCTCCTGCCCGATAAATCTCGCCGGATCAAAGGCGACCATGATGTGACCGACATTCTGTGGTTTGTGACCTTCCTGCGCCTGGGCCGTCGTGGTCATGATGGGATCAGGGTCTGCGCCGGAGAGTACGGCGGAGAGAATCGTGACGAGCCCCGCCAACGCTGCGCCCTTATGGCCATAAGCCATCCCGCCAAGCGGCTGCAGAAACCGGGCCTGACTGGCATCGAGTGTCGGGTGCCCCTGTTCGTTCAGCGCGACTTCGGGCGGTAAAGGCAGGCCCAGGCTCCGGTAAAGCTTGACCCGATTGAACGGGATGGAGGATGTCGCCATGTCGAGCAACCAGGGTTCCCGGTCACGGACAGGGGCCGCCATGGCGATGGGGTTGGTGCCATGAAAAGGGGTACGTCCTCCCGCCAGCGCGACAGCGGGGTCGGAATTGCTCAGGACCAGCGATACAAAACCCTGTTCGGCTGCCACCAGAGCATAAGCCCCGCCCGCGCCATAATGGGTGGAGTGATGCACCGTCACGGCACCAATGCCCGCATGGCGTGCCAGAGCGATCGCCTCATCCATGGCTTCATAGGATGCAGCATGGGCGAGACCGAAATCGGCGTCCAGACGCCCGGTTGCCGGGGCTGTCCGGGTAAAGACGCGTTGCGGCTGCCTGTTC
>NZ_AYXS01000049.1:21817-23822 GCF_000505765.1 Asaia sp. SF2.1
CGAGGCGTGAGGCATGCATCATGGCGCGCACGGTCTGTTCAGCATCGTCTGGCCGTGCACCGGCAGCGACGAGTTTAGCCTGACAGGCTTCGGCCAGACGAAGGGCCGGATAACGATTGGCAGTGTCCATGAGATCCCGTTTCAGCGGTTATGTGTGCCGAGCATCTTGTGTGCCCGTTCGCGGTCCAGCGCGCCCTGCCATGCTGCAAGAACAGCCGGCGCAACGCAATTGCCTGCAAGGTTGCCTACCGCCCGGGCGATACCACTGAACCAGTCGACGGCAATCAGCAGGACAAGGCTCGAAAGTGGGATGGATGGTGCGGCGGCAAGGGTTGCCGCCAGCACGACGATGGCAATTCCCGGTACGCCATGTGCACCCTTCGACGTAATGAGGGCCGTCGCCAGCATCGAGAGAATCTGTGTGAGCGTAAGAGGCGTGTGGGTGACTTCGGCCAGAAAGACCACCGCAAAACCGAGATAGATCGACAGGGCATCGAGGTTCAGCGAATAGCCCGCCGGAACGACAAGCCCCACCACCTGCCGGGAAATACCCATAGCTTCAAGCTTGGTCATGATGCTGGGCAGCACGGAATCGGAACTGGTCGTGGCGGTAACGATCAGGATTTCCTCACGGAAATAACGCGCAAAATGCAGAGGGTTGATTTTGCAAAAAGCCAGCAGCCCACCCAGGATGAAGACGATGAAGAAAGCGATGGCGGTGAAATAGAGGATGACGAACACCGCCAGGTGATTGATGGCATCCAGCCCGTACTCCGCCACCGTCATTGCCACAGCGCCAAACACCCCGAGCGGCGCAGTCGCGATGATCACACGCATCATGCGCGAGAAGAGTGAGGAGAAACTCTCGATCAGGCGCGTCACCGGGGCTCCTGCTTCGCCAAGTCGCGACAGGCAGCAGCCAAGCAGTACGGCAAAAAACAGGATCTGAAGAATATTGCCTTCAGCAAAGGCGGCCACAGGGGAGCGGGGAATAAGGTTGAGAATGAACCCCGTTATGCCCTGACCGTGCAACGCATGGGCATTGGCGGCATAGCTGGCAACAGCGTGCGCATCTTCGGGGCTGGGCGTGTAGCTCATGCCGCGCCCCGGATGGAGCAGGAGTGCCGCCCCGACCGAAAGCAGCAGAACCAGTGTGGTCATGGCCTCGAAATAGATGAGCGCCCGGCTGCCGAGTTTCCCCACGGCACCCAGAGATCCTGCGCCGGTGATACCGCTCACGACAATGCAGAACAGAAGCGGCCCGACAATCATCAGGATCAGACGCAGGAAGAGATCGGTCAGCCACCGGCATTGATGGGCGAGCTGGGGCGCAAACAGACCGAGCGCTATGCCGGCCAGCGTGGCGATAATGACCTGAACGAAAATACCGGGGCGATAACGGGCGGATCGTTTCAGGTCATGGGTGCTCAAATCGGCTCTCCAGTCAGGTGGGGTGGGGCAAAGCGCCCCACCTCAATGGTGGTCGTATCGTGCGATCAATAGGTTACGTTGATCTTCGCACCGACGAAACGGGGCAGGCCAGGGATGACGCCATAGAAGGTCGCCTGCGTACCGCCTGACAGCCAGTAGCGCCGGTCGGCCAGATTCTGCCCATAAACAGTGAGCGACCAGTGTTGCTTGGGCGCCGCAAAGGTCAGGAAGGAGTTGAGCAGGAAATAGGCCGGTGCACGATAAATGCCGCTATCACCGATATGCTGTGGCTGTGTCTGCGCGCCACGATAGTTGTAGTCGACGTCGAAGCTCATGCGATAATCGGCAAATACGTTCCAGCTATACACGGCAGCGCCAGACAGGGTGAGGTTGGCGAGCCCCATATTGTAGCCATTGTAGTTGCTATAGACGGGTGACCAGACACCGGTAGAAGCAAATTGTGCCGTGGTGGCGCTGCGGTTAAGGCTCTGGAACTGGGTGTACACACCATTCTGGTAACCAAAATTCTGAGTGAGCACGAGCCCGTGAAAGGGATGCGCCTCCATATCGAATT
>NZ_AYXS01000049.1:23935-24100 GCF_000505765.1 Asaia sp. SF2.1
CGGCACCGTAGATATAGGAGCGCGGGGCGTTTACGTAGCCGCCCAGCACGCCATAGGGGGGCACCAGAATACTGCCAAGGATCTGCTGGTCGCGGTAATCATAATAGAACCCGGCCGCATTGAAGCGCAGGCGGCGGTTGAACAGCATGGATTTGAAGCCGCCCT
>NZ_AYXS01000049.1:24143-27366 GCF_000505765.1 Asaia sp. SF2.1
CATAGGTGAGCACGGATTCAGGCTTGAAGGGGCGAAGCTGGTTGGCGTTCTGGGTGATATTGGCCGAGAAGCCGCCGGGCTTGAACCCTTTGGAGAAGATGGCATAGCCCATGATATTGGGCGTAACCTGATACTGCGCCCCGACACGGCCGCCGAACTGGTTGGTGAGCGCGCCCGAGTTGCCGAAATTGGTTTGCGAGGTGGCGAGTCCGGTATTCAGATTGACGTTGGTGCTCGTCAGATTGAGCATCTGGCGGTCGTCGGAATCGTGATTGATCGCGCCGATCAGCGTGAGCTTGGGCAGGACGCGGTAGCTGAGCTGCACATACTGGTTGAAGTTCTGCTGGTTCTGACGATAGGACGTCTCGTTCAGCGGCGTGGTACCGGGACGATCGGAGCTATCGTACCAGAAGCTCTGTGCCATGCGCGAGCGGCTGTAATACAGGCCGGTTTCCCAGTGGAAGCGTGCTTTCGGGTCACGCGATTCCAGCTTTACTTCCTGAGAAAACACATTGGTCTGGTTGTTGCGGAACATGTTGCCGTAGGATTTGACCGAGTTGGTCTGGTTCGTCAGCTCATGCTCGTCAACCATCTCATAGGCGCTTTGTGACCACAGACGTGCCCAGTTGAATTCCTTGGTGTAGCGCACATTCGCGCCCCAGAAGAGATTATCCTCACGCGGCTTCGTGTTGTTGGGGTTGATGCCAATGATCTTGGCAAAACGCGGATCGAGACCCCATGCCGTCTGGTAGATATCCCCCGTGATGGGCACACCATAGGAATTATAGAGATTGTGACCCGAGGAGGATTCCGACTGGTCGGTTGTCCAGTGGCCCCCGATATCAAGGCGCGAGGTCTCGTCAATCTTCCAGCGCAGCTTGCCGCGCAGCGCGCCGATATTGCTGTTGCCGTAACCTGTGCCCTGCGCATTGTGCTGAAAGCCGCCACCCGTGAGGGACTGACCGGCAATGCGATAGGACACGCTTTTTGACAGTGGCCCCGAAACGAAGCCCTCGACGCGATTGCGCCCGTAACTGGCGATATCCTCGGTCAGGCCCGCATGGAATTGCTGCGTCGGGTCGCCCGTATGGAAGTTGATCTCGCCGCCGGTGGTCGGCTGACCATGGGTGAAGCCCGAGGCACCAGGGGCGACGGACACATCATCCATATCGAACAGGATACCCGTGGTCATGATGCTGACCGGATAGGCGATGCCATCGACATAGGGCATGACCGAAGGGGTATTATTCTGGGTGAAATCCATCAGCCCCACGCCACGCAGGGCGAAATTGAGGGCGGCGCTGCCAAAGCTCGGCTGGATGGTCAGGTTGGGTGCCACGCGCACGATATCTGTCAGCTGCCGAACGTTCCGGTTCTGCAATTCCTGACGGGACAGAACGGTTTCGGAATGAGCATCATGCTGGCCTGCACTTGTTACGCCGCGCCGCGCCGAGACATGCACGGTTTCACTGCTGCCCGCGAGGGATGACGGGGGACGGGCACCCGCCTGACGATGCACATTTGCCTTGCCGGACTTGCTGCGCAGCGCCGGTTTTGCGCTCTGGCCGGCGGCGTTGGCCGGGCTGATCCAGGCTGTCGCGCCCATCAACAGGGGACATGCTGCAAACGTCGTGACGAGAAGCGCGACACGACACGAGAAGGGACGGGCAGGGCGTGATGTCGCAAGGGAAGGCATCTGTGACTCCGGGCATCAGGATGGCAGGCATCGGCGCGATGGGGAACTTGTTGTATACCAATTAGAATACGATTCGGTTCAGTTCAACTTCGGAATGAAAAAAAGAGCGGGAACCGTTTCATTTCGTATCGTCACCGAGTGGATGGCGGTGCCCTGCGTGCCAGTGCTTGCCCAAGTCCGGGGAGATGGGCATAAAACGGGGATGCTCTACGAAAACAGGCTTCCTGAAGACAGGTCCTACGAGAAAAGCGAACCGGAACGTGCCAGCGGGCTCGTGATCGAGGAAAAGATCATTCGCGCCGTTCTCTCGGGGCGGATCGCGCCTGGCGAACGTTTCGGTGAGAAAGAGGTCGGAGAGATCTTCGGCGTCTCGCGCACGATGGTGCGTGAGGCCATGATCAGGCTTAGCTCACGCGGTCTGGTGGATGTCACGCCGCGCCGCGGCTGGTTTGTGATCGAGCCTAGCGTGGCGGAAGCCCGGGAGGTGATCGAGGCGCGCCGTGCGGTCGAATCGGGACTGATTCTGGATCACGGTCTAGTAGGGCCGGAGGCGATTGCCCGGCTCCGTAGTCATCTCGTTGCGCAGCAGAGTGCGATTGAAGGGCAGGATCTGGCGCGGCGCTCTTATCTGCTCGGGCATTTTCACGTTCATATTGCCGATGTGCTGGGCAATTCGGTCATTGCCAATATTCTCGAAAACCTCACAGCACGTACGGTGCTGATCGCCGCGCTGTACCAGTCGGATGAGGATGCCCAGCATTCCTGCCACGATCATGAAGCGCTGATTGTCGCGATGGAGCGTGGTGATCGTGATGAGGCGCTGCGTATCACGCGTGATCATCTGATCCACCTGGAAAAGGCGCTGCGTAATCGCGCTCGCAGCAACCGTCATGAACGCCTGCACGAGGCGCTGGCCGAGCCGTGACCCTGATGGCGTCGGGCTTGTCGGGCCTGATGCGCGTGCAGGCGCGTCTCGACAAGGTTGCTCGGCAAAGGCACAGATAGGTCAGACCTTTTACTGAGCACGATACAAACAATTACCTCTGTCAGGATTGCAGGGCTAAGCCCTTGGTCATGACGATCTCGCCAGTGCCTTTCCCGATCCTTGAGCCCAGTCAGGCTGCGACCCTTCCATCCGAGGTGCTTCGTCACCCTGTTTTCGGCAAGGATCTGCGCGTCGGCACGCGTGCATCGCCTCTGGCGCTGGTACAGACGCGCAGCTTCATGGCGCAACTAGGCGAGGCCTTCCCCTTTCTGGAAATCTTCGGCTCGGTGAAAGAGCATCCGATCTCGACCCGTGGTGACCGTGATCAGGCACGGCGTCTGGCAGAGATCGGCGGCAAGGGGCTGTTTTCCCGTGAAATCCATGAAGCGCTCAGGGCGGGCGACATCGATTTTGCCGTGCATAGCCTCAAGGATCTGGAAACCTTTCTGCCGGACGATCTGATGCTGGGTTGCGTCCTGCGTCGTGAAGACCCCCGTGACGGGCTGGTTCTGCGTGATCGCGATGCTGTCCGCCCCGGGGGT
>NZ_AYXS01000049.1:27445-28065 GCF_000505765.1 Asaia sp. SF2.1
AGCTTCTCGCGCGTCGTCCCGATCTGCGTTTCTGCCTCATACGCGGCAACATCCAGACGCGTCTGGCCAAGCTGGAGGCCGGGGCGTGCGACGCCACATTTCTGGCGCTCGCCGGGATGAAACGTCTGGGAATGGGGGCACGGGTCGATGTGATTTTTGAACCCGACGATATGCTCCCGGCTTGTGGTCAGGGGATTATCGGCATCACCTTGCGCCGCCGTGATGCGGGTGCCCGCGCGCTCATGCCTGCTCTGGAGGACCGCACGGCGCGTTATGCCGCAACGGCAGAGCGTGCATTGCTGGCCGGTCTGGACGGATCATGCCGGACGCCTGTGGGTGGTTATGCCACCATCGCCGGGCAGGTTCTGACCCTGCATGGGCTTGTGGCGTCTGAGGATGGCAGTTTCATGCTGCGCCGTTCCCTAAAAGGCAGCGTGGATGAGGCGGCCTCTCTGGGGACCGAACTGGCCGGCATCCTGCGTCGTGATACACCGGCCCGGATATTCGATGCGTTGATCGGCCAACCCGGCTGGTAACACCTCTCCGAACTTTTCCTGATCTCTGATCACGGCGTGTCCTGTCTGGTGAGGCAGGGCATTTTTCGTCGTGCGCAGACACGG
>NZ_AYXS01000049.1:28213-28356 GCF_000505765.1 Asaia sp. SF2.1
AAACGGTTGGATCAATAAGAATGAAGTCCATAGGACAGAAACAGCAGTAATGACCCGGAACAGAAGCGGGTCATTCGTGATTGTTCTGGAGTCTGGAAATGAGATTGCTGAAATTCGGTATGGCGGCCTTGATCGCAACCACA
>NZ_AYXS01000049.1:28457-29009 GCF_000505765.1 Asaia sp. SF2.1
GGCCGACACGTCTGAACCTGTCGCCTTTGCGTGTGCATGACAGCGAGTCAAACCCCTATGGGTCGGATTTCGTCTATACGCGCGATTTCAGCAAGCTCGATCTGGCAGCCGTCAAGGCAGATATCCGCAAGACCCTGACCCAGTCTCAGCCCTGGTGGCCTGCCGATTACGGTACCTATGCCCCGTTCTTCGTTCGTATGGCCTGGCACGCAGCAGGCACCTATCGCGCCATGGACGGCCGAGGGGGTGAAGAGGGTGGCGAGCAGCGCTTCGAGCAGCTGAATAGCTGGCCCGATAATGCGAGCCTCGACAAGGCGCGTCGCCTGCTGTGGCCAGTGAAGAAGAAATATGGCCGTGATCTCTCATGGGGCGATCTGATGGTGCTGACGGGTAATGTCGCACTCGAATCCATGGGCTTTAAAACCCTTGGTTTCGCCGGCGGTCGTGCCGATGACTGGCAGAGCGAGCTGGTCTATTGGGGCCCCGGCACACAGTTCATGAGCTCGAACGTCGATTCACAGGTCAAGAAATCCAGCGTTGAGCCTGGGGGCC
>NZ_AYXS01000049.1:29085-29240 GCF_000505765.1 Asaia sp. SF2.1
ACCTGCCCAAGCCTCTGGCCTCGACCACAAAGGGCCTGATCTATGTAAATCCGGAAGGCCCGAATGGTGTGCCGGACCCGGCAGCTGCGGCACAGATGATCCGTCTCGCCTTTGGGCGCATGGCGATGAATGACGAGGAAACCGTTGCCCTGATT
>NZ_AYXS01000049.1:29348-30205 GCF_000505765.1 Asaia sp. SF2.1
GCAGGCGGCCATACTTTCGGTAAGGCGCATGGTGCGGCTTCGGCCATCAAATGCGTGGGCGTGGCCCCTGCCGCGGCACCTGTCGAGCAGCAGGGTCTGGGCTGGGCCAATCATTGCGTACAGGGCAAGCTGAAGGCGACCGATGCCATCACCAGCGGGCTCGAGGGCGCATGGTCGGCTGATCCGATCCATTTCACCTCGCAATATCTCGACAATCTGCTGGGTCATGAATGGGTCAAGACCAAGAGCCCGGCCGGGGCCACGCAATGGGTCCCCAAGGACGCAGAGAACATCGTTCCGGATGCGAGCGATCCCAACAAGCTGCATCCGCTCATGATGTTCACGACCGATATCGCGCTGCGTACCGATCCGTCCTATCGCGCCATCATCACGCGCTGGGCCGCTCATCCCGAGCAGTTTGCCGATGCATTTGCCCACGCGTGGTTCAAGTTGACCCATCGCGATATGGGGCCGAAATCGCGCTATTTCGGGCCAGAAGTCCCGGCGGCCGATTTCCTGTGGCAGGACCCGCTTCCGGCGGCACAAGGCGCAATGGTCAATGCGGCGGATATTCGCGAGCTGAAGAAGGCAATCGCGGCATCCGGGCTGACGGAGCGCGAGATGATCAAGACCGCCTGGGCCTCTGCCGCATCGTTCCGTGACTCCGATCATCGCGGCGGGGCCAATGGGGCCCGTATCCGTCTGGCGCCCGAGAATGACTGGGCCGTCAATGATCCGGCAGAGCTGAAATCCGTTCTGCCGAAGCTCGAGGCGGTGCAGCAGCATTTCAATGGCGGCGCGCATCATGGGCGCAAGGTGTCGCTGGCCGATGTGATCGTGCTGGCGGGTAATGTGGG
>NZ_AYXS01000049.1:30346-37995 GCF_000505765.1 Asaia sp. SF2.1
GATGCCGGTCCCGAGCAGACGGACAAGCAGAGCTTTGCCCTGCTGGAACTCAGCGCCGATGCCTTCCGCAACTATTATCGCGCCGAGCCGGATGAGAAATCACCCACACAGATGCTTGTCGATCGTGCCAGCAACCTATCGCTGAGCGTACCGGAAATGACTGTACTTCTGGGCGGCCTGCGTGTTCTGGACATCAATACCGGCCATTCCGCACAGGGTGTTCTGACCACGCGTCCCGGGACACTGAGCAACGACTTCTTTGTCAATCTGCTCGATATGTCCACGCGCTGGGAGAGGTCGACGCAGCCGGGCGTGTATGATGGGCTGGACCGTGAGACGAACAAGCCGCGCTGGACGGCCTCTTCGGTCGATCTGATCTTTGGTGCGAATGCTGAATTGCGCGCCGTTGTCGAGGTCTATGCCTCTGACGATGCCAAGGCGAAATTCGTGAAGGATTTCGCCAGTGCGTGGACCAAGGTCATGACGCTCGATCGCTTCGACCTGCACCGTCAGTAATGTCCGCACACGGCCCCGTCTGGCATCCAGCCGGGGCCATGAGACAGGGGCCGTTCGCCGGATCCCTGCCAGATTGCCTCCTGCGCCTCTCACTTCGGGGAGACCATTCAAATGACCCGTCTTTTTTCACGCCTGATTACCCCGCCGCAGGTTCTTCAGGCCTTTTTTCCCTCGTTCTACATGGTTCTGACCGGTGCGACCCTGATCTGTGCCGCGTCGCTCAGCGTGGCTCATGCGGCGACGGTGGATGTCAGGATGCTGAGCCATGCGCCCGATGGCGGCCGTGGTTTTGATCCTGCCATCGTCCACATCCATGCGGGCGATACGGTACATTTCATCGCTGCCGACCCCGGCCATAATGTGCAGTCGATTCCCGGTATGCTGCCTGAGGGTACGGCTCCATTCACCGGTCCCATGGGTCATGATCTGAACGTGACGTTCAGCAAGCCGGGCCTGTATGGTTATAAATGCCTGCCCCATTACTGGATGGGTATGGTGGGCATGGTCGTGGTCGACAAACCGGACAATGAAGCGGCGGCCAAGGCTGTGTCGCAGCCCGGTGCAGCGGCAATACGGTTCAGAAAGCTTTTCGACACGCTCGATCGAGGCTGACCCGATGGCGGTCAGGCAGGGTGGCAGGACGTATCATGCGTCAATGCGCGAAAGGCCACCGCACTATACCTTCGTGGCCATTCTTTTGCATTGGTGCCTCGCCCTGCTCGTGATCGGGCAGATCCTGCTCGGGTTTGCGATGGACCGTGCGGGGCTGCCTAACACAATGGCGTTTTCGGTTTTCCAGATTCATCGCGCTCTGGGTGTGGTCATTCTGCTGCTGGTCGCGCTGCGCGTGATCTGGCGCCTCGGGCACAAGCCGCCGCCCCATCCCCTCGGGACCAGCATCTGGCAGGCGCGGCTTGCCGATGCGGTGCATGGGGCGCTTTATGGTTTGCAGCTTCTTGCCCCTGTTTCAGGCTGGGCCCTGGCTTCCTGCGCTACGCTGGAACTGCCGCTTTCGATTTTCGGGTGGTTCGACTGGCCGCTCCTGCCTCTTGCTCACACGGATAGAAACGAGGCGGTTTTGCGTGACGTGCATCACGCTATCGTCTGGGGTTTTGCGGCGATGATCCTGCTGCATGGTCTGGCGGCGCTGTATCATTTGATCCGGCGCGACGGTGTGGTGCGGCGTATTCTGTGCTTCAGGTCAGATCTGTAGTCTGTTTATGCGACAATAACGCAACAGTTCCCTATTATTTATTTGTAAAATAAAATGTTATTGTGAGCTATGAAGATTATAACGTCAAAACAATGAAATTTTTATAAACGGATATTGCTGGCGCGTCTTATTTCATATCCCGGACCATCTTCCCGCAACCCTCGGATGGTCCGATGAAAAAATCGCTTCTGTTTGCCGTATCACTGATGTGTCTCGACAGCGTCCGTGCGCAGGCTGAGCCCAAACCTGTCCAACCTTCGCCCCGCCCCGTCATGGCAGTAAAACCTGTGGTGGCAGCAAAAGAAGAGCAGGTGAAAGTATCGGGGCGTCATCGTGAGGGCGGGGGTGGCATGATGGTGAAGCACCTTACCCCCAGAACAATCAGCACGCTCACGGCTGATTTCATCGAAAAACAATCGCCCATGTCCACGCCAACGGGTCTGATTGCCAATCTGCCGGGGGTGGTCGGATCGAGTCAGGGGCCACTGACGGCCTCCTTCGAATCCTTCCACATACGTGGTCTGGACCGGACGGAAATCGGGGTGACCTATGAGGGCATTCCGGCTGCCAATCCGTTTACCTACAGTGTTTACACCCCGTCGATGGTCGATACCGAAAACATGGGGTCGATTTCGGTCATGCAGGGTTCGGCAGACGTCAACGCCCCCGTCTACAACGCGGTCGGGGCGCAACTCTCCATGTCGTTGCGCAAGCCGGCTACCCATCAGAACCTGTTCGCACAGGCATCTGGCGGGACACATAGCCTGAACAAGGAATTCGTGCGTTACGACACCGGTGAGATCGGCCATAGCGGGGTTTATGGTTTTGCCTCCGGGTCCTATTCGAGCGGCAATCTCTGGCGCGGGCCCGGATCGGTCAGCCGCTGGCATATGGATGCCGCCCTGACCAAAAGCTGGAATACGCACAGCGATTCCGAAGCAATATTCGGCTATACCAAGTCCGATCAGACCTCGTGGCTTTATCCCACACTCGGCCAGTGGCGGACTTATGGTGTGGGGTACAATACCACGAAGGATCCGAGCTCGCCGGGCTTTTATGAAATCAACAAGCGCAATACCGGCACGGTTTTCGGCGCGCTCAAGAACCATTTCGGCTTCGATCATGGGCTGTCGCTCGATGCCACAGCCTATGGGGTCGAATTCAACGGCCCCTATTTCTGGGGCGCCAATGTACCGGTTTCGGGCGGCTATATCGGCACACAACGCTACGATCATCTCGATGGCTACGCGCCCTCATCGGCAACGCTCCGTACGGCTGTCCATCAGCCCTGGTTTACCTTGTCATCGGGGCTGAATCTGGTGGGAAGCTGGAAGCGTTCCTTCAATACGCTGAGCGTTTCCTACTGGTATTCCTACGCCAATGAATCCTCGAATCAGCGCTATTATCCGATCAATGCACAGGGGCAGTGGACACGCTCAACCGGCTATCTGACGGCGTTTGGCGGTATGCCGATCAACGAGGACCCCGAGAACGCCCTGCAACAGGCCAATACACTGGCGATCAATGACAAGATGAGCCTCCTGAACGATCGTCTTGTGCTTGAGGCGGGGCTCAAGACGGCCATGTTTAACCGGCAGTACACGATGGATCTGCCCGGTGCCACGCCCTACAAATCCGTGCGCAATGCGTTCATACCGGCCCCGCAATTTCTGGCGAGCTACCGGTTCGATCAGGCCAGTCATGTCTATATCAACGGCACGACAGGTTATCGTATGCCGAGCAGCCTGAACTCACAGGTTTCGATGTACAGCCATCTGAATGGGCAGCCCACTTCCACCCCGCTCGATCCCTATGAGCCGGAATACATGATCGGCGAGGAAATCGGTTATCGTTACAGCGGCGCGATGATGGCGAATATCGCCTATTTTCACTACAACATGACCCATCATCAGATCACGAGTGCAACCTATCAGCCTGGATCCACCAATATCGTGGCGCAGGTGATTGATGCGGGCGGGCAGGAAGCCAATGGCGTGCAGCTCGAACTTGCGACCCATCCCTGGCACCATCTGAGCGCCTATGCATCGGGCCAGTACATGATGACGCGTATTGGCAATAATATCGCCTATCAGGGGGATTATCTGCCCACCAAGGGCAAGCAGGAACCCGGCGCGCCGAAATTTCTTGCCACGATGGGACTGAGTTATGACGACGGAACCAATTTCGGGACCTTCAACCTGCGCTATTCGGACGCGCAATATGCCACGTTGATGAACGATCAGAGCATCCCGTCCTATATGACGGCCGATATCTCGCTTGGTCGCAACCTGCCGAAATTCGGGCATGTGCTGCCCAAGCTCATGCTCAATCTCATCAATATCTCCGACCAGCATTATCTGTCCGGTGTCTATGGCTACACTGCCGCTGCCACAGCCCATCGCGGCGTTTATGGGAGTGGTCTGACAGGCTCCCAGCCGACCTATGACATCGGCTCCGGTTTCGCCGCGGTGGTAAGCCTGTCAGGCAATTACAATTGATCCGGGCGGGTATTTCGGGTTGCGGCGGTACGGCTGCGACCCGTTGCCTGTCATGGATGGGTTTGCGTCCTGATCCAGTCAGTCACCGCTTTCAGAGCGCTCGGGTCGATGTCGTTTTCGATCAGGGCGTATTCACTCACATCCCCCGTTTCGGCTTTCTGAAGCAGGTGATTGAGACCGGGGAACTCGACGATACGGGCGTGCGGGTTGCGTGACAGGGCTTTTTGCAAGGCGGGCCGATTGAGGTCGGGGGGGACCTGCCTGTCCTTGCTGCCCAGGGTGGCCAGAACAGGACAGCTCACCTGCGACAGAGCCACGGCCGGATCGTAGCGGTCGTAAAAGCGTATGGCAGGCAGGGTGAGATCATGCAGACTGTCCGGCAGGCCGGATTGCGTCCCGTTCAGGCGATTCCATGCGCTGTTCGCAGCTTGCTCGGCGGCTTTCTGGGATTGCTGTGGTGTCATGGCATCGAGCACCGTTTCAACCAGGACGTCGCTCCGATGTGAAACAGCGTCTGGCACATGCCGGGCCGCAGCAGCCCAGTGCCTCTGGGCGAGCATGATCTGTCGCCCCGGTACGGCCGGGGCTTCCAGCATGACGATAAAGCTGATTTGTCTATCATGGGCAGCAATCATCGCCGCGATGACGCCGCCCTCACTATGGCCCATGAGGCCGGTTCTTTGCGGATCGATATCGTGGCGATGGCGCATGAAGCGAAGTGCAGCCGCGATATCCGAGGCGAAATCTTCTGTGGTGGCGGTCGTGACTGGGCCGGTCGAACCCCCTCTCTGTCGGTCATCCAGACGCAGGACAGCGATGCCCTGACGGGTGAGCGTGTCGGCCCAGAGCAGGAAGGGCTTATGCCCTGCGATCGTCTCGTCGCGGTCCTGCAAACCAGAGCCGGTAATAAGGATGACCGCCGGAAAGGGGCCCTTGCCCTGAGGCAAGGTCAGCGTGCCGGTGAGATGGGACGGACCGGACGGATTATCGAAAGCGACATCTTCGCTGCGATAGGGGAAAGGGGGGTGCAGTGTCTGCGGTCGCGAAGGTGCCGCACTTTCGGTCGCCGTTGCCATGCCGGTCGCTCGGGTCATGCGCAGGGGAAAGGAGGAGGATCCCTGTGACCATGTCCCCGCAAGAATATTGTCCGGTCCGCTCAGGGTGCCAACATAGCGGGCGGAAAGTCCGGGCAGGTCCAGGGTGAGTGTCTGTCCTTCCAGCGTGGCACGTTGAACAGGCAGACCAAAAGCAGACTGCGCGGGGCTATCGAGTGTGGCTGACCACTCGCCTTGTGGTGCGCCAGCCCGCAGCGAGAGGTGTAGCACAAGTGGAAGGGACTGCCCCTGGGGCAGGGCGAGGGTGCCCTGCCAGTCGCCGGCAGGCGAGGGCGGCGCCGCAAGGGCTGTGCCCATGCCGCAGAGCGTCAGAAGAAGTCTTGCCAGCGCCATGACCTAATACACTCCATGCCCGAACCCGGCCGATGGCGAAGCCCGCCGTTACAGGTCACATCATGGAGCGATCATGGTCTTATGCAACGCGTTTTCCGACAGGGCGGGGGTGCGTCACGGGGTTATGAATACAAAACCATCGTGACACCGGGGCAGGAATCGAGGGTAGGGGCGAAGGCGTGGAGAGCCAGCCCATTACGCCTGATATCGGACGGGCTGAGCCCTCTCCGGTCAGAGGGTCGGGACCGGAGAGGGGGAGAGGCTTCAGGCGTCGAACAGGGCCGAGATGGCGCTTTGGGCGTCTTTCTGGATCTGCTTCAGGTGATCCTCGCTTACGAAGCTCTCGGCATAGATCTTGTAGACATCCTCGGTGCCGGACGGGCGGGCAGCGAACCAGCCATTTTCCGTCGTGACCTTCAGCCCGCCAATCGGCGCATCATTGCCGGGTGCACGGGTCAGCTTGGCCAGAACCGCGTCACCGGCCAGATGGGTCATGGGCAGCTGTTCCGGCGTCAGCTTGGAGAGGATGGCTTTTTGGGCGGCGTTCGCTGCGGCATCGATGCGCTGATAGAAGGGAGCACCGAGCTCCGCCGTCAGAGCCTTGTAATGCTCGGACGGGGTCTTGCCGGTCAGCGCCGTGATTTCGGCTGCCAGCAGCCCGAGGATGAGCCCATCCTTGTCGGTGGACCAGACGCTGCCATCGCGACGAAGGAACGACGCACCGGCGCTCTCCTCGCCACCGAAGCCGAGCGTGCCGTTATAGAGCCCGTCCACAAACCATTTGAAGCCGACCGGAACCTCGACCACCTTGCGGCCGATCTTGGTGGCCACGCGGTCGATCAGGGCTGAGCTGACCAGCGTTTTGCCGATGCCGGCATCCTGGCTCCAACCGGGTCGGTTGTTGAACAGGTACCAGATGGCGACGGCCAGATAATGGTTCGGGTTCATCAGCCCGTCGGGACGCGAGACGATGCCATGACGATCGGCATCGGTATCGGTCGCAAAAGCCACATCGAACTGCGAACCCATGCCGATCAGACGGGCCATGGCGTAGGGCGAGGAGCAATCCATGCGGATCTGCCCATCCCAGTCAGCCGTCATGAAACCGAAGGTCGGGTCGAGTTCCGTGCTGACGATCGTGGCCTTGAGGTCATACCGCTTGATGATGGCCGGCCAGTAATCCAGCGCCGCCCCACCCAGCGGATCGATGCCGATACGGATGGTGGAATTGCGGATGGCCTCCATGTCGATCACGGCACCCAGATCATCCACATAAGGCGTGATGAAATCATGGCCGCGCACACAATCGGCCTTGCGGGCCTCCTCATAGGGCAGGCGGTGCACGTCCTTGAGCCCTGCGGTCAGGAAGGCGTTGGCCTGATCCTGGATCACCTTGGTGATGTCGGTATCGGCCGGGCCACCATGAGGGGGATTGTATTTGAAGCCGCCATCGATGGGCGGATTATGCGAAGGCGTGATGACCACACCATCGGCCAGCCCTTCGCTGCGTCCCTTGTTGTAGGTCAGGATGGCATGCGAGACGACAGGCGTGGGGGTAAAACGGCTGTTGCAGTCGATGCGGACTTCCACACCGTGCGCGGCAAAAACCTCGATGGCAGAGCGCTGTGCCGGGTCGGACAGCGCATGGGAGTCGATGCCGATGAAAAGCGGCCCCGTGATACCCTTATCCTTGCGGTAGCGGCAGATGGCTTCCGCAATGGCAAGGATATGGTTTTCGTTGAAGCTGGTATGGAGCGACGACCCACGATGACCCGACGTGCCGAAGGATACGCGCTGCGCAGCAATGGCCGGGTCAGGCTTGCGGTTGTAGTAAGCCCCGATGAGCGCCGGAATATCGGCGAGGGCGGAGGGGTCCAGCGTCTTGCCGGCGAGAGGGCTGACAGCAGTCATGGGTATCCGGGTCCTTGATCTTGCAGACGGTTTTGACCTTTTCAGGTGACACCGCCCAATGGC
>NZ_AYXS01000049.1:38103-39750 GCF_000505765.1 Asaia sp. SF2.1
CACGGATCGGGCAACAAAGCGTGCTGACAATAACTTGATACAAAACTGCTCCCGTCCGGATTACGATGCGGAACGTTCCTGGCATGGCAACAGGAATGATAACGCTCACAGGACGATATGATGGAACTCAAGATGCCCCTCGCTCGCCGAGGGTTTCTGACGACGGCGCTGGGTGGCGCTGTCTGTGCTGCCCTGCCGGCACGCGCCGCCACGGATGTCACGGCATCACCGCCGAGTGTGATCAGCCAACCGCCACGTCAATGGGGAGCGTCGGCAGGGCCGGCCTATTTCCCGGACCCCGATGTGATCGCGCTCGATCCGTCTTTCAGTAACCTCACCTATTTTGCAGCCCCCATACGGCGCATCTATGACAAGGGCGACTGGACCGAGGGTCCTGCATGGAGCAGCGAGGGGCGTTATCTGGTTTTCAGTGACGTCGTACAGTCCAAGGCGCTGCGTTATATCTGGGAGACGGGCGAAGTCACCGAGTTCCGTCCGGACAGTTATGCAGCCAACGGCAATTGCTTCGATTTCCAGGGGCGGTTGATCACCTGTCAGGATTTCTTCCGTCGTGTCGTTCGTTTCGAGCATGATGGCAGCGTGACTGTGCTTGCCGATAAATTCGAGGGCAAGGGCCTCAACTCTCCCAACGATGTTGTACCGCATCCCGACGGCAGCATCTGGTTTACCGATCCGGGCTATGGAACCAACATCTCCGAAGGTCATGCCGACGAACCGGGCGGCCCGACCAATCCTGATGGCAAGATCAGGTGGAAGATCGGTCGTGAGCTGATTGGCGAGATCGGCGGTGTCAGGCGCCAGCAGGATCACGTGTTCCGCCTCGCCCCGGATGGCACGCTCAAGGCTGTGCTGATGGAAAAGGACGTGACCTGCCCGAATGGTCTGGCCTTCTCCCCCGATTTCAAGAAGCTCTATATCGCCTCGACCCCGGCTGGGCCGGGTCAGAAAAAGGGCGGTGACCAGGCTATCCACGTGTTCGATGTGCAGGGTGACAGTCTGGCCAATGGGCGTGTTTTTGCTGACATGCGCTTTCATGGCGCGCAGATGAACCCTGACGGGTTCAGGGCCGATGTTTTCGGCAATCTGTGGTGTGGTGTGACAGGGCCGCTCGGTCTGTGCGGCGTGTTCGTCTTCAGCCCGCAGGGCGTGCTGCTCGGCCGTATTCGCCTGCCGCAGGGATGCTCGAACCTGACTTTTGCCGGTCCGAAGCGCGATCATATCGTGATGTGTGCGGGAAGCGCATTGTATATGCTTCAGGTTGGCGTGCAGGGCGCCTCTTCTTCCTAATCCGGCATAACTTATACCGCAGGACATGGTGTGCAGGATCGCAGCCCTTTGAGGCGGCGATCACTGTCTCTGGCTGACAGTATCAGCACCGAATATCGACGTCTCTCCCTACAACCTCCAGGCGGTGGGCCCTGTCGCCCCACAGGCCGCATGAACCTCTGGGGAAATCCAATCCGAAGCGGAATGATCATCTGGGGCAGCGCAAGGTAGATCGCGCCACTGAGAACCCTTTACGTTTTGTTCGCGTTGATGGGATATCCAGTCAACGCGGAGTTCACACAATGCCATCCATCGATGCAGCCCGATCCGGCGTTTTCGCCATAGGTGGTGATCTCGAAG
>NZ_AYXS01000049.1:39795-39958 GCF_000505765.1 Asaia sp. SF2.1
TCGTCCGGCTCGGTTTTGGCGCCATGCGCATTACCGGCAAGGGGGTGTGGGGTGCGCCACAGAGCCACGAACAGGCTGTCGCGACCTTGCGTCATACGCGCGATCTTGGAATTACCCTGATCGATACGGCCGATTCCTATGGACCTTTCGTCTCGGAAGATCT
>NZ_AYXS01000049.1:40058-40138 GCF_000505765.1 Asaia sp. SF2.1
TTATTGCCACCAAGGGTGGCCTGACACGTCATGGCCCCGATATCTGGCGTCCTGTTGGTCATCCTGATTATCTGCGTCAA
>NZ_AYXS01000049.1:40180-59524 GCF_000505765.1 Asaia sp. SF2.1
TGCGTGCTTATGTCGCTCCGTCGGCTGGGTGTGGAACGCATTGATTTGTGGCAGCTCCACCGTGTGGGGGCTGACTGCCCGCCGGAAACGCAGTTCGAGGCCATAGCCAAACTGCAGCAGGAGGGGCTGATCCGTCACGTCGGTCTGTCCGAAGTCGATGTGCCAATGATCGAGCGGGCGGGCGCTTTCTTCCCTGTGACCACTGTCCAGAACCGCTTCAATCTTGTCGATCGCAAATCTGAGGATGTGCTCGATTACTGCGAGACGCACCAGATTGGCTTCATTCCCTGGGCACCGCTGGCAGCCGGGTCTCTGGCTCGACCCGGCACGGTGCTTGATGCGATAGCGAAAGACCGTGACGCCTCACCGGGTCAGATTGCCTTGGCATGGCTTCTGCACCGTTCGCCGGTGATGTTGCCCATTCCCGGAACTGGCAGTCCCGCCCATCTAAAAGAGAATGTCCGGGCCGCGTCCATCACGTTGAGCGAGGAGGAGTGCGCAGCTCTAGACAAGCAGGGCCGCGAGGCTTGGAAAAGTTCCGAAAATTAAGGCTTTTCCTGCCATGATTGCGGGGGGCGACGAGGGCGCTGGACAATGCTAGAACGCTTGCCATGATCCACGCCACCACCGCCCTTTCCTCCACCGGGTTCCCCCTGTTCTGGTTCTCGACTGCCCAAGGTGGCGGAGGCAGTGGGCGCGTCCCTATGGGGGGCGGGCAACGCGGTCCCGAAGGGGGACGCCAGCCGCCTCGTGGTCCGCGTTTCCGCCGCTGGCGTCAGGGTCTTGCGGTTGCTGCCGGTATTGCACTGGTAGGGGTGGCCGGATCGGGACTGTTCGTCTGGCACCAGTATGAGCGCATCGCGTCCGATCTGCCGAGCGTCGATACGCTCAAGACCTATCAGCCGCCGACCGTCAGCCGGATCTATACGTCTGATGATCACATCATGGCCGAACTGGCTGCTGAACGCCGGATCTACATTCCGATCAATGCCATTCCCGAGCGCGTGAAAAATGCCTTCATCGCGCCTGAGGATCAGAATTTCTATACCCATGCGGGTCTGGATCCTCTGGCCATCATGCGTGCCGAGCTGACGAATCTGACCCATCGCAGCAAGCGGGCTCTGGGTGCCTCGACCATCACGCAGCAGGTTGCGCGCAATATGCTGCTCAACAGCAATGCCCGCACGCTCGAGCGCAAGGAAAAGGAAGCCCTTCTGGCCCTGCGCATCGAGCAGACGCTGAGCAAGGACAAGATCCTCGAAATCTATCTCAACGGGATCTATCTCGGTAATGGCGCCTATGGCGTGGCCGCCGCCGCGCAGACCTATTTCAACAAGCCGCTCGATCAACTGACCAATGCCGAGGCGGCTTTTCTGGGCGCGCTGCCGAAATCACCGGCCAATTATAACCCGTACCGCCATCCCGAGCGTGCCATCGAGCGCCGGAACTGGGTTCTGGACCGCATGGCCGAAATCCATGCCATCTCACGCGAAGAGGCCGCAGCGGGGCAGAAAGAGTCTCTTATTCCGCATGATGCGGTGCGCTTTGGTCCGCTGCCCAATGCCGAATGGTTTGGCAGCGAGGTGCGTCGTCAGCTGATTGATCGTTACGGGCCTGACCGCGCCATGCAGGGCGGCCTTGAGGTGCATACGAGCCTCGATCGCAAATTGCAGGATGCAGCGACCCTGAGCCTTCGTCAGGGGCTCATGGAGTATGATCGCAGTCACAGCCGCTGGCGTGGCCCTGTGACGAAGCTGCACGATGCTGTGGCCGGTGACGGCTGGGTTGAGGCGCTGAAGGACGTTACGCCCCCTGCTGGGATGATCGATCAGTGGCGTCTGGCAGTCGTGCTCAACCCTGCTCAGGGGCGCGTCGGTTGGCTCTCACATGGAGAGAAGCAGGAAGGTCAGGTCATCCCCAAGGATCTGGGCTGGATGCGCAATGCCGGGACACTGGCCGCCGGTGATGTGATCATGATCGAGCCTCAGGCTGAGTCTGGTCGCGTCGCCGTGCGGCAGGTTCCTATGGTTGAAGGCGCCCTTGTCAGTCTCGATGCGCGCACCGGGCGTGTGCTGGCGATGGTGGGCGGCTGGTCGTTCAAGGAGTCACAGTTCAATCGCGCTACACAGGCGCTGCGTCAGCCCGGATCATCGTTCAAGCCCTTCGTCTATCTCGATGCAATGGAGCAGGGCATACCGCCCTCCGAAAAATTCGATGATGCGCCAGTCTCTTATGGTGACTGGCATCCCAAGAATTACGAGGAAGACAACTGGGGCCCGACAACCCTGCATGACGCCCTGCGTGAAAGCCGCAACCTTGTGACGATTCGTCTGGCGGCGCATCTGGGCATGAAGTCCGTGGCCGATATGGCGATCTCTATTGGTCTGGTCGACCAGATGCCGCATGTGCTGCCAGCAGCCCTCGGTGCGGTCGAGACCACGGTACTGCGCGAGGCGGGGGCCTATGCCACGATTGCTTCCGGCGGCAAGCTGGTGACACCCAGCCTGATCGACGAGGTGCTGGATCGCGATGGCAGCGTCCTGTGGAAGCCCGAGGGCCTCGCCCTTGGCACGACCATGCAGGCCCCCAACCAGACAGCAATCGTAAGCCCGGCTGTAGCCTCCGGCACAACACCGGTTGCCCCGCCCTCTGGCAACCCCGCGGATGTGACCACACCATCCACGCCTGCGCCTGTCGCCCCTGCGGGTCCGGCACCTGGCAGTTTGGAGGTGCCGCAGGTGCAGGACAACCGCCGGCAGGTGGCCAGCGCTGCAAGCGCCTATCAGATTACGGCCATGATGCAGGATGTGATCAAGCGTGGCACGGGGACCATTGCGGGGCAGGGCATCACGCGTGACATAGCGGGCAAGACGGGCACCAGCCAGGACTTCCGCGATGCGTGGTTTGCCGGTTTCACCCCCGATATCGTCACAGTGGTCTGGATCGGGTTCGACACCCCGCAATCGCTTGGCAAGAGCGAGACGGGCGGGCGTATTGCCGGGCCGATCTGGAACCGTTTCATGAAGGTGGCACTCGAGGGGCGGCCGGAACTGCATTTCCGTGTGCCAGAAGGTGTGACACTGGCCCGTTACGATACCGGCAGACTGATGGCGGTCGACGGTTTCAAGGCCGATCAGGTGCCAGGCATGAGCATCGCCCTTCAAGGCTTCGGCGCGGGAACAGAAGCGCTTACGGCAGCTGACACCGGGACTGATCTGTATGATACGGAAACCGACATGGCAGGGGCATCGAGTCAGGCCGGGCTGAGCGAGCCGGGTGGTGAGAATTCGGGTGCCCCCAAGAAACAACAGGCCCCCAATGCCCAGCCACAGGGTGACATTGGCATGGGCGGGCTTTATTGAGACCCAACGAACACGCAGGAGCATGAATCATGTCGGCCGAAACCGAGGCCCTATCGGAGCAGATCAAGCAGTCGGTGGCACTGCTGAGGAGGCATCTTTGACTGGGATGCTGCACAGACACGTCTCGCCGAGCTCAATCATCGGGTAGAAGACCCCGACCTGTGGAACGATGCTGATGCCGCGCAAAAGCTGATGCGCGAGCGTACGCTGCTGGCGACACAGATCGAAAGTGTCGAGAAGATCGAGCAGGATACTGCCGATATGCTCGAGCTTGCTGAGCTGGCCGAGGACGAACAGGATCAGGATACGGTTGCTGAAGCCGTTGCGACCCTGCGCAAGCTGGCCGATCAGGCCAATGCACGCCAGATCGAGAGCCTGCTTTCGGGGGAGGCAGACAGCAATGACTGCTATATCGAAGTGAATGCAGGCGCTGGCGGCACGGAGGCTCAGGACTGGGCCGAGATGCTGCTGCGCATGTACACGCGCTGGGCGGAGCAGCGCGGTTACAAGGTGACCGTGATGGAAGTCAGCGAGGGCGAGCAGGCCGGAATCAAATCCGCCACGCTTCAGGTTGCCGGGGCCAATGCCTATGGATGGCTCAAGACCGAAGCCGGCGTGCATCGCCTGGTGCGCATCTCGCCTTTTGATGCGGCAGCGCGTCGTCAGACATCCTTTGCTTCCGTATGGGTTTATCCGGTTGTGGACGATACGATCGAGATCGAGGTCAATGACAGCGACCTGAAGGTCGATACGTTCCGTGCCTCGGGTGCGGGTGGGCAGCACGTCAACAAGACCGATTCGGCGATTCGCATCACGCATATCCCGACCGGTATTGTTGTAGCGTGTCAGACCGACCGCTCGCAGCACCGCAACCGCGCGACCGCCATGCAGATGCTAAAGGCGCGTATGTACGAGGCTGAGCTGCAAAAGCGCGAAGCCGCTGCGGCCCAGACGGAGGCGGCCAAGACCGATATTGGCTGGGGGCACCAGATTCGTTCATACGTTCTGGCGCCGTATCAATTGGTCAAGGATCTGCGCACCGGGGTGGAAAAAGGCAATCCCGATGCAGTGCTTGATGGTGCGCTGGACGATTTCATGTCCGCAGCACTCGCCCAACGCGTAGGCGCAACGCGTTCGGAGGCCAGCGCCAACGCCCAATAAAGGGCGTTGGTGACAAGGGGCTGAATCTCTTGCGGTGCAAGACTTTCAGCCTCTTTTTGCGCGTTTCACAAATATTACTCTTGCAGTGAATTAATGTTCCGTTTCACTGTGTCTCAAAGTGTCGTGCTGCTGGTATGCAAAACCTTGCCTGTCGGAAAACGGCACGATTGAAACGAAACTGACTTGACAGCAGTGCCTTACCTTTGCCCAATTTGCACGGGAGCCATGCGCTGGGAGCATGGTAAACATTTCGGGATGTGTCGGCCATACTGACGCCTGACCGGAACGCAAGTCGCATGGGGCGGTTGCGATATTATCAAGTCGGTCCGCCCCTCTCGCCAAGAGAGGTGTGGGGCTCAGGACAGAGGGTTTGGAGTGACACAACCGATGAACTACGCCGAGCAGGAGCGACGCCCGACGAAGTACATCGTCGGCATCGCAATCGCTGTGCTTTTCCACGTCGTTGTGATCTACGCCTTGGTGAACGGGTTGGGTTCGAAAATCGTCGAACAGTTCCATCCGCCGATCAAGACGAAGATCATTACGGAGCCGAAGAAGCCGCCGCCACCGCCGCCACCGCCGCCGCCGCCGCAGATGACGACGCCGCCGCCGCCGTACATACCGCCGCCGAAGATCCAGATTCAGCCGCCGCCACAGAAGCATGTGATCAAGCAGGTCACGCATGAAAAGCCGCCGGCACCTGTGCCGCCTGCCAATAATGCGCCGCCCGCTCCCGCAGCGCCGAAGGGCCCGCCTGTGCCGGATCACTCGGCTGGTGCCTCGCCGATCAACGGTGCCCGTCCGGTCTTCCCTGAGGAGATGCTGGAAGAAAACCGCGAAGGCAGCGTTACCGTGGCCTGTGACATCGGCACCGACGGCCGTACGTCAAACTGCCAGGTTACCAACTCGACGGGTGGTCATGCCTTCGTCGAAGCTGCCATGGAGTTCCTCCGCAAGGCCCGTTATCAGCCTGCGGTCACGAATGGACAGCCGGTGGTCGAGCATCACCATACCCTGCACATCAACTTCACCTTGGGTGATGACTGAGTGCATGGCGACCGGCGTGAAAGCACCGGTCGCTTGACGGAATGACGGAAGAGAAGCTCCGGCTCCTCCTTCCGACGGGGCAGGGGGCAGGCAGCCTCCGCGCCCCGGAAAGTGAGAAACCAAGCCGCGCCCGGCAGAGAACGGGGCGGCACTGCCAGAGTCCTTCTCGAAGGGGCTCTTTTTCAGAGGATTTGGAGTTAATGACGAGACTGTTCCGCCTTCCCGCTCTCGCCGCCCCGGCCCTGGCAGTCACGCTTGCCGTGGCGCAAGGTGTGGTCGTGCCGGCCGTTGCTCTTGCCCAGGAAACCCCGGCTGCCCAGCCTGCGGCTCCTGCTCCCGACGCTGCAGCCCCGGCTCCCGCAGCGCCCGACGCCGCTGCTCCGGCTGCCCCCGGCGCCCCGGCTCCCGATGCGGCTGCGCCCGCTCCCGGCGCCCCGGCCCCTGACGCTGCCGCTCCGGCCGCTGGTGCTCCTGCACCTGATGCCGCTGCCCCGGCTCCTGAAGCTCCTGCCGAGGCGACCGCGCCGAAGTCGCAGGAAAACCCGTATGGCCTGAGCGCTCTCTGGTCCAACGGTGACGCCATTGCCCGTGGCGTTCTGCTGATCATGGTCATCATGTCCGCAGGCACCTGGATCATCATGGTCACCAAGTTCCTGGAACAGTCCAAGGTGTTCTCGGCTTCCAAGGAAGCTGCACGTGAATTCTGGACCAAGCCGACCGTTCAGGAAGGCGCTGCTGCCCTGAAGCCGGCTTCGCCGTTCCGCTACATTGCCGAGACGGGCATTGTGGCTGCCGAGCACCATGAAGGCTCGATGCGCGACGCCATCGACTTGCATAGCTGGACCGCCATGTCCGTTCAGCGTTCGGTTGACACCATCAACACGCGTCTGCAGGGCGGCCTCGCCTTCCTCGGCACCGTGGGTTCGACCTCGCCGTTCGTCGGTCTGTTCGGCACCGTCTGGGGTATCTACCACGCCCTGACCGCCATCGGCATTGCAGGCCAGGCTTCGATCGACAAGGTTGCCGGCCCGGTTGGTGAATCGCTCATCATGACGGCGATCGGTCTTGCCACCGCTGTTCCGGCCGTTCTGGGCTACAACCTGCTCGTCCGTCGCAACAAGGGCGCCATGGACCGCGTGCGCAACTTTGCTGCCGACGTTCAGTCCGTCCTGCTGGGTGGCTTCCGTCACGGTGTTGCCCCGACGGTCAGCCCTGACCACAGCCCGACGACCACGACCACCAGCTCGCGAGTTGCCTGATCATGGCGATGAACGTCGGTGGGGGTGGTGAAGAAGACGAAGTCGTCTCGGCGATCAACACGACGCCGCTCGTTGACGTCATGCTCGTTCTTCTCATCATCTTCCTGATCACCATCCCGGTTGCGACGCATTCCGTGAAGGTGCAGCTGCCGCGCGACGCCAACCAGCCGACCCAGACCAAGCCAGGCAACATTGTCCTGGCGGTCACGGCGAATGGTCAGGCGTATTGGAACGAAGTTCCTCTGCGTGGTCATCAGGATCTGCTCGATCGTCTCGAGAAGGTCGCAGTCATCAAGCCCCAGCCCCAGATCCAGATCCGGGGTGACGGCAAGGCTCGTTACGAAGCTGTCGGCAAAATCGTCGCGACCTGCCAGGAAGCTGGCATCTATCGCATCGATTTCATCACCGAGCAGCCTCACTCCTGATTTCGGTCAGGACCCCGCTTCAGGAGCCTGCTGCTGATCCCACAGGGTCGCAGGGGGCTCCGGCTCCGTTTTTTCCGGATGCCGGTCTTGGCCGGCTTTCCGCCTGTTGGAGAGTTCTCTCATGGCCATGAGCGTCGGATCCGACAGCACGCATGAAGACGAGGGCATCGTCGATATCAACACGACGCCCCTGATTGACGTCATGCTCGTGCTGCTCATCATGCTGATCATCACCATTCCGCTTCAGACGCATTCGGTCGCGCTGGACCTGCCGCAGGGCAATCCGCCGCCGAGCACCGAAGAGCCCAAGGTTGTCACGGTTGCGGTCGATTTCGACAATTCCATCAGCTGGAATGGCGAACCCGTCTCCTCCGAAGCCGATCTTCAGGCGCGCTTCATGAACGCGGCAAACCTGCCCGATCAGCCCGAGATGCATATTCACCCCAATCGCCTGGCAGACTACAAGACGGTTGCCCATGTGCTTGCCGACGCCCAGCGTCTTGGCATCACCAAGCTCGGTATCGTCGGTCAAGACCAGTTCATGGAAGGACAGTAAGTGCGTTTTCCCCGTTGTTCTCGCGCCCTCCTGGTTGCCAGCTCGCTTCTGGCAGCCTCCTCTTTCGTTCCGGTCATCGGGTCTTCGCTCGTCACGATCGCTCATGCTGAAGATCAGCTGAGTGCCAAGGTCGGCAAACCCCTGCAGGAAGCGCAAACGGCTCTGGGCGCGAAAAACTACGCCAAGGCCATGAGCGCCGTGAACGCGGCTGATGCGATTCCGGGGAAAACCGAATACGAGAAATACACCATTGCCCAGATGCGTGCGGCGGTTGCTGCCTCGTCGGGCGATGTGGCCGCGGCCTCGAAAGCCTATGACGTGCTGATCGCGTCACCGCGCACGCCTGCGGCAGCCAAGCAGCAGATGCTGATGGCCAACGCGACCATGGCCTACAATGCCAAGGATTACGCGCACGCTGTTCCGGCTATTGAGCGCTACCTCAAGATTGCTGGCCCGAACGCCCAGATGCAGACGCTTCTGGTCCAGTCCTATTACCTGCAGCAGGATTACAAGAACGCTGCGCGCGTACAGCAGGACCAGATCAACGACGAGATCAAGGCCAAGCGTATCCCGCCCGAGAACCAGCTTCAGTTCCTGGCGACCTGCTATCATCAGATGAAGGATGCGGCGAACGAGACGCATGCCTATGTGCTGCTCGCCAAATACTATTCCAAGCCTGATTACTGGGCGATGCTGATCCATAATCTCGCAGCTGACCCCCAGATGCCTGACGCCCTGCAGTTCAACCTCGAGCGTCTGCGCATGACGACGGGTGTGCTCAAGGACCCATCAGATTACATGGACATGGTCGAGCGCGCTGTTCAGGCCGGTCTGCCGCAGCTGGGGCTAAACCTGATAAACCAGGCCTATGCTTCCGGCGCGCTGGGCAAGGACCAGGGCGCTGCGCGTGAGGCCCGCCTGAAAGCGATGGTGGTCAAGCGTGCAGCCGATACGAAGGCCACACTGGCTGCGGATGCTGAGGCAGCGCGCAAGATGCCCAACGCAGCACCGTCGCTCACCGCGGGATATAATCTTGTGCTGAATGGCCAGGTGGACGAGGGCCTTGCCCTGATGCGCGAAGGGTTAGCCAAGAAGCCGATCGCTCCCGAAGGCGCTAAGCTGCAATACGCCATGGCGCAGATGGATGGGGGTCGCAAGGCTGAGGCAGTAAAAAGCTTTGCCGATGTCCATGGCGATCATGGGTCGCAGGATCTCGCGCAGCTCTGGACCCTATTGCTTACCAAATCATCAAAATGAGGTAAAATTCGTCGAGTCCCATCAATACGGTTGTTCTTGCGTGAACTGAGACATAAATTGTATCAAATCTCGTTTACCACAGAATGATCGATGGGATAATGACGACAGCTCCTACTGCTCCCACTCCCGCTCCCGACCTGCCGGCGCGTATCCTTATCGTAGAAGATGATCCGGGGATGCGTACCCTGATCCAGCGCGCCCTGCAGGGTGATGGATTCAGGGTCCGCAGTGTCGCTTCAGGCGACGAAATGTGGGACGCCCTCGCAGTTGGCCCCGTCGATCTTTTCGTCATGGACGTCATGTTGCCCAAGACCAGTGGTGTGGAACTCTGCCGCGCCATTCGCAACGGTCAGGGAACGAACCACCCCGGCGAAGCGCCTCTGGCCCAGACCCCGATCATAATGGTTTCTGCCCGTGGCGAAGAGCGCGATCGCGTCCTTGGCCTCGAAATCGGCGCTGATGACTATGTCGCGAAGCCTTTCGGCCAACGTGAGCTCTTGGCACGTGTTCGCGCCGTGCTGCGCCGCGGTCAGGGTGCCGCTCCGACCGAGGTATCGCGCAAGGAGACAATCCTCTTTGCAGGATGGAAGCTGGATCTCCGTCGCCGCGAGCTGACAGATCCTTCGGGCGCTGTGGTCGACATCTCGGGTGCCGAGCATGACCTGCTCACAAGCTTCCTCGACAATCCCCAGCGCGTGATCGCTCGTGACAGGCTGCTCGAACTCTCGCGCACGCGCCTTGGCGACGTTTCGGACCGTAGCATCGACGTGCTCGTCAGCCGTCTGCGCCGCAAGCTTGGTGCCGACGCCGATGCGCTGATCCGCACTGTGCGCGGCCTGGGCTATATATTCGTGGCAGAAGTCGAGCGCGTCTAAACCGCCATGCCGTTCAGTCTTGGAGGGGGAAATACGCCCCGCATCATCCGTCTGTGGCCGGTCGGCCTTGTCGGCCGGGTCAGCGTGGTTCTGCTCGCTGCCGTCATTCTGGTCTTCGTGGCCAGCGCCTTTTTCTATGAAGAGGCGGAAACATATATCGATGACGACAGCCGCATTACCCAGCTTGCAGAGGAGTTGAGCACTGATCTGCGTGTGCTGCGCACGACGCCGATCAGTCAGCGCGGTCTGCTGGGCGCCCTTCTCTCGGATAACGGTATCAGTGTGAGCTGGCGTTCGGCCAACCAGCCAATCGACCTCGACCAGCCGCACAGACTGCGTCAGGTCGAGGAAAGCCTGATCGCCAATGATCGCGATCTCGGCAAGGCCGATATCCGTGTCTGGGCCGATCGGGCCGACTCATCGAGCATCCACGGGAGCCTCCAGCTGGCAGACGGAAGCCGTCTGGCCTTCAACGTGCCCGGGATTCTCAAGCATAGGCACATGACGGGGGGGCTGGCCTCGGCGGCCATCACCGCGGGTGCCGTCGCCATTGCCGCGGCGATGATCGTACGGGCGCTCAGTACGCCCCTGCGTGCGCTCGCACAGGTGGCGGACAGCATCGCCAAGTCCGATGATATGCAATGGACGATGGTCGATGAGCGTGGGCCACGAGAAGTGCGTGGACTTGCCCAGGCCATCAACAAGATGCAGCACCGCATCCGGCGTCTTATCAACGACCGTACCGAAATTCTCGCTGCTGTCTCACACGACCTGCGCACGCCACTTGCCCGATTGCGTCTGCGCGCCGGGTTCATGGATGACGAGGAAACGCAAACGGCGATCGAGGCCGATATCGACGAGATGGAGGCTATGGTGACAGGGGTTCTGGCCTATCTGGCTGGCGATCTGGACCCCGAGCCGATCAAGCAGGTCGATCTCGTCGCTATCCTGAATACGTTGCTCGACTCCCAGAGCGATCGTGGCCGCGACACAAGCTACACCGGGCCGGATCGCTGTCAGGCAATGGTGCGTCCTCTCGCAATCAAGCGGGTTTTTGCCAATCTCATTGACAATGCCTGCAATTACGGCGGCGATGCGCATGTGACGCTTGAGACGGATGGCAAGGAAGTCATCGTTTCCGTCGTCGATGACGGACCGGGAATTCCGGAAGCAGAGCTCGAAAACGTTCTCTCGGCTTTCTATCGTGTCGAGGGGTCGCGCTCACGCGCCACTGGCGGGATGGGGCTGGGTCTGGCCATTGTCACACGTGAAGTCGGGCGGGCGAAGGGTAAGGTGGATCTGCACAATGTGCCCGGACGCGGCCTGTGCGTGCAGATCATGCTGCCGCTGGGCGTCGCCCAGGCCTGATTCGGGGGATAAAGGACTTGCGGAGTCACGATTGATGGCACATGTCACAGCGATAACTGTGATCTGAGAGCTGTGATGTTTATCGAGACCGAAGATACCCCGAACCCCGCCACCCTCAAATTCCTCCCCGGTCGGGCCGTAACCGGCCACCGTGGTACGGCTGATTTTGCCGATGCCAGCGCAGCTGAGGGCCGCTCGCCCCTCGCTACCACCCTCTTCGCGGTACAGGGTGTGTGCGGTGTTTTCCTTGGTGGTGACTTCATTTCCGTTACCAAGACCGACGAATTCAGCTGGAACACGCTCAAGCCTCTGCTTCTTGCTGCGATTACCAGCCATTTCGACTCCGGTGAGCCAAGCCTTGAATCGGTTGCAGAAGCTCAGGAAGAGGCGATTGCCCCTGAGGACGAAGCCGTTGTCGCCCAGATCCGCGAACTGCTCGATACGCGCGTTCGCCCTGCCGTTGCAGGAGATGGGGGTGATATTGTATTCAGGGGTTATCGTGACGGTGTTGTACGTCTGACGATGCAGGGCGCCTGCGCTGGCTGCCCTTCATCGCGCGCCACACTGAAGCATGGTGTTGAAAACATGCTGCGTCACTACGTCCCTGAAGTGGTGGCCGTAGAGCAAGTCGAGGATTGAAGCCGTGAGTGAGAGTCAGCCAGAGTCCCCTGTCCCGGTGTCGCTGGATGGCTCAAGCCCTGATCAGACCGTCCGGGCTGGCAGCACCCGGCGTGATCATGACGCCGCACCGGGTGATGCACGCGCCCTGTCACCGGCCCTTGACGCGCTGGCACTTGATCGCCTGTTTCGACAGGCCCGCACACCCATTGGCTGGTCAGCCCGTCCGGTCGAACGCGAGACGCTGGTCACGCTTTACGATCTCGTCAAGCTTGGTCCGACATCGGGCAATTGCTGTCCAGCACGCCTCGTTTTCCTGACTTCTGACGATATGAAGAAGCGCCTGCGACCGGCCTTGTCCGCGGGCAATATTGAGCGTTGTCTCAGCGCGCCTGTCGTGGTGCTCGTCTGTCATGACCCTCTGTTCTTCGAGCATCTGCCCCGCTTGAGCCGGGAGGAAAACCTGCGGAACTGGTTTGCCGCTGATGTCGGACTCTCGGAAGAGACGGCGTTTCGCAATGGTTCTCTCCAGGGCGGCTACATGATCCTTGCGGCCCGTGCCCTTGGTCTTGATGTCGCACCGTTCTCAGGGTTCGACGGCTACACAATCGAAGACGACTTTCTCTCCGATACAGGCTGGCGCATCAATTTCATCGCCGGTCTGGGTTATGCGGAGGCGCCGCCCCAGGTGGAACGCGCCATGCGTTTGGCCTTTGACGAAGCCTGCCTCGTTCTCTGATGGTGTTGACGGCAGGTACGCGCAGCCTGGTGCTGAATGGCGCAACACTGGGTCCATCGAGCGCGGGGGATCTGGCGATCTTCGAGGGTCGTCGCTGTGTTGTACATGTAGCGATCGAAGGCCTTGGGGCGACGGCATCCCTGGCCGCGCATTGCCGTGACTTCTTCAAGATGCCGGGCTGGCATCAGGGGCCGGAACTGATCATCGCCGTCATAGGGCCTGGGTCGTTCACTGGCCTGCGGGCCAGTCTTGCTCTGGCGAACGGCCTGGCGCTTGGTTTCGGTGCGCAGTTGAGGGGTGTCACGACAGGTGCCTGTTTCCGTACGCGACAAGGTCTGAAAAGTGCCATCTGTCTGACGCAGGCACGTCGTGATCGTCTGTTTGTCGAATGGGCTGACGGTTCCTTCTGGGCCGGATCACCGGACGCATTTCTGTCCAGGCAGGGTGCGGGCCGGGAAGGGCCCTTGGTCGGCAATGGCGTCGCCATGCTGGCAGGACATACGGTTCCATCAGGGGCATTTGAAACAGCACGACCCGACATCCACATGATTCTGGAAGCGGGCCTGGTGACAGCCGACAGCGCCATGCTTGAGCCCCTTTACATCGACGCACCGGAGGCCAAGTTGCCAGCCCGTGGATTGCGTCCTGCACCGCAGGGATGACCGACGGCGGCCCAATGGTCATGTTGGGTACGGCCCATGGGGAACTCTGTGCCGCCCTGCACCGGGATGCCTTTCCCGAACCCGAGCAATGGACGGCCGAGGCCTTCACCGGCTTACTTTCGATGCCGGGTGTTGCAGGCTGGGTCTACACCAATCACAGTGGACCGACCGGCCTTCTTCTCGTGCGGCATTGCATGGATGAGGCAGAGATTCTGACTGTTGCTGTGCTGCCTGCGTTCCGCCGCAAAGGGGTTGCGCGCGCGTTGATCGAGGGAAGCCTCACTTTTCTTAGAGGGCAGGGGGTGACGAGCCTTTTCCTCGAGGTGTCAGTCAACAATAGTCCGGCAAGCGCTCTTTACCTCGCACTCGGATTTGAGGAATGCGGGATCAGGCGCTCTTATTATCCCGACGGAAGCGATGCGCGGGTCATGCGTCATGATTTACATAGCGCTATACGGTAATCGCTCTCGACCGGGTTCTCCGCGACCTCCCACTCTGCCTTCTGTCCGAGCGTTTCCAGCAGGGTCAACACGTTGCGGCGCGTTTCCTCTCCTCTGAGCAGCACGAGAAGATCCTGGCCAATCTGGGACCGATCAAGCGCAAGGCGAACGTAAACTGTGGTCATGGGGCAGGTCTTGTCTGTGATATCAATAATCTGCACGGACATTGTATTGAGTACCCCTAGTTGTTCGATATATTTTCTTGTACTATATCGTTTGGTGAGTGTATTTCTATCAATCAGATATATTCATTGAGGGAAATTTATATGTCGAGCGATCCGGATAACTTGATTTTGCAGAAGCTAACGACACAGATCATCTCTGCCTATGTGGCTCATAATGAAGTTTCGGGTCAGGACCTGCCCAATCTCATCCGGACAATCCATCAGACCTTGTCCAATGTTGCCAATACCAAGCCCGAAATTATCAAGCCGACACCAGCGGTACCGCCGAAGAAATCAGTATTTCCCGATTATATCATATGCCTCGAAGATGGCAAAAAGCTCAAACTGCTCCGCCGCCACCTTCAGACCGTCTATGACATGACGCCTCAGCAATACCGCGAGCGCTGGGATCTGCCGCCAGAATATCCGATGGTCGCACCGAATTATGCGAGCCACCGCTCGAATCTGGCGCGCAAGATCGGTCTTGGCCACCGTCGATGAGAAAGGCGCCCTTTGTCCGATACTTAACGTTGGCAAAGGACCGGATTTTCGGCTACGCCGTATTCCATGGTATCTGAAGCGAAAGCTGACGCAAAGCGAAGCGGGCGGGCTCAGGAAGAGTCACGCATCGGGCAATTATGTATCGACCGGGGCCTCAAGATGACAGGGCAGCGCCGTGTCATCGCGCGTGTCCTGTCCGAAGCTGAAGATCACCCGGATGTCGAGGAGCTGTATCGTCGTGCCTCGCAGCTCGATGCGCGTATTTCCATCGCAACAGTCTATCGCACGGTCCGTCTGCTAGAGGAAAAAGGGATCCTCGAGCGTCGTGATTTTGGTGGTGGTCGTGCACGTTATGAGGCCAGCGAACCTGGCCACCAGCACCACTATCATCTTATCGATGTCGATTCCGGTCATGTCGTCGAATTCGAGGATGAGGACCATGCTGCCCTGATGGAGGCCCTGGCCCGTCGCCTCGGCTTTGATCTCGTGTCGCATCGTCTCGAACTCTTCGGCCGCCGCATGCCCCAGAAGGCAGGCGGCTCAACAGGTCAGGATTGATGAGCGCCAAACCCTCCCACGCCGAGATCCTGCGTCTTCTTGTTACGGACGGCGAAAACAGTGCTGCTGCAGGTCAGTCACTTTCCAGCCTCGATCTGTCCAGGGACGCCTTTCCCGAACTTCGGGGGGGGCAGCTTGGCGTGCGTATTGCAACGACCGATGCCGAACGCGAAGCCGCTCAGGCCCTGCGCTACCGCGTGTTCTTCGAGGAGATGGGAGCTCATGCGGATGAACGCACGGCTCGTCTGAAGCGCGATATCGACGATTTCGATGAGGTGGCGGACCATCTTCTCGTGATCGATCATGCTGTGTCGTCGGGTGCCGAAGGCGTGGTGGGGACCTATCGTCTCCTGACCAGCGACAAGGCCGCTCAGCTCGGACGTTTCTACACATCGAGCGAGTACGATATCTCGACGCTCACGGAATTCCCTGGTCGACTGCTTGAAGTCGGGCGTTCCTGTGTCGATCAGCGCTACCGTGGTCGTTCGGCCATGCAGCTGCTCTGGCGTGGCATTGCCTCGTACATCTTCCTGCATCGTATCGATGTTCTGTTTGGCTGTGCCAGCCTGCCGGGGACAAATCCCGATCTCATGGCTGATGAGCTGACTTATCTGTATCATAATCATCTCGCCCCGCCGGCGCTCCGCATTCGCGCTCTGCCGGACCGGTATGTTGATATGCAGCGCAGCGATCCGCATCTGCTTGATCATCGCAAATGCCTGTCGAAGCTGCCGCCCCTCATCAAGGGCTATCTGCGTCTCGGTGGTTTCATTGGTGACGGGGCCGTTGTGGATGAACAGTTCAATACGACGGATGTGGCCGTTCTCGTTAAAAGCGAGCTCCTGGCGGACAAGTATTATCGTCATTATGAGCGTCGCCTGAGAGACGCCCTAGAATAAGACCAGGAGTAAAATGTGACTTTCCGGCTCTGGAACGCTTCCTTCCCGTCGAGCCGGCTTCCATTTTCCACCGGGAAAATGATTCTGGCTGATCTCGTCGTCGGGGCTCTTGCCTCGCTGGCGCTCCCGCCTCTGTACTGCTTGCCTGCGCTCTCCCTTGGGTTGCTCTATCTTTATCGTTGCACGCAGGACGCAGCGAGCCCTCGTCAGCTTGCGGTACACGCCTTTTTCTTCGGGCTTGGCTATCACACGGCGGCATTGTCCTGGTTGACGAATGCCATACTGACGCGGGCGCATGATTTCTGGTGGGCTGTGCCCATTGCCGCCCCAGGCTGCGCCTTGATTCTTGCGCCCTTCATCATGGTGCCCGTCCTGCTATGCCGCCTCATGCCGGAAGGCGCGTCACGCATGGTCATGCTGGCTGCGCTATGGACGCTGGCTGACATGGCGCGTGTATTCATCTTCACGGGCTTTCCCTGGAACCCGACCGGCAGCGTGTTCGAGATCCCGGGTCTGGTGGGTGATATTCTCATTCAGCCTGCTGCCGTTATAGGGGTGGACGGGCTGACATTGGTCGCTGCTCTATGCGGATTGCTGGTCTGGCATGGGCGCACAGTCCGCCTTGGTCTGATCGGGGGCATTTGCGTGTGGGGTATATGGGGGGCGTACAGCCTGACCAACCCCCAACTCTTGCCCGTCAGGAATCCCGTGGTGGCGCTGTTGCAGGGGAATGTGCGTGAGCGCGACATTCTCTCGCGCGATGGTGCTGTGCAGGCATTCAGGCTTTATCTGCGCCTCACCAATGAAGCCGTAGCGAAGGCAAGGGCCCTCAACGAGGATCGGGGCCTTATCTATCTCTGGCCTGAGTCGGGCTTTCCCGGACTTCTGGACGAAGATGAGCCCGCTAGGCGCATGATTGCCCAGGCGGCAGATGGCGCATGGGGGATGATCGGGTCGGATCGGCGCGACGCAGATAACCGGTTTTACAACAGTATTTTCGCTCTGGATGAAAGCGGGCAGATCAGGGCCGTCTACGACAAGTCCACGCTGGTTCCGTTTGGAGAATATCAGCCACGCTTCATTCCGTTCAATCTGCTTCCAGGTCAGTTGACGCCGGGTAAGGGGCTAGCCACCTGGTCGCTGCCAGCGCTAGGGGCTGTCGGACCCCTGATCTGTTACGAGATCATATTCTCCGGCCATGTCGCTGGCGCCAAGCGTCCAGACTGGTTGGCGAATATCACCAATGATGCGTGGTTCGGTAATAGTGCAGGGCCGCGCCAGCATCTGGCGACCGTAAGAATCAGGGCGGTCGAAGAGGGACTGCCGGTCGTTCAGTCTGCTAATATGGGTATCACGGCAGCTTTTGATGGCGCCGGGCACGAAATTGCCCGCTTGCCCTGGGGTAAGGCAGATAGCCTTGTTCTCGCCATACCCTCGCCGCACCGGCCAACAATATTCTCGATCTATGGAAGAATAGTCCCTGTCAGTCTCTGCATTATGGCTGTCTTGGTGGCTGTTTTTCTTGGGCATCGCCGACAGTAGATAATAGAAAGTTAATCTATGCCGTTGGGTGTATCTGATTAACCACCAATAAGAGTCCATGCTTGATGAGTAATACCGCAAAAAGCGCCTCGGCAGCGGGTCCGATCGATGCTCTCGTCGGCGCACGGATCAGATTGCGGCGTACCATGCTGGGCATGTCGCAGGAAAAGCTCGGCGCGGCGTTGGGACTTACTTTTCAGCAGGTGCAGAAATATGAGCGTGGCGCGAACAAGGTAGGGGCAAGTCGCCTCTATGAAATGTCGCGCGTTCTCGATGTGCCGATCGGTTTCTTCTTCGATGATCTGGCTGGTGGGGGAAACGGGTCCATGCGACGCTCTGAGGGCGCCTCCTCGGCGGCGACCGGTTTTTCAGAGGCACCATCCGGTTTCAGGTCGGCGACAGGCGAAGATGGGCTTGCCCCCGTAGGTCTGTCAGCGGAACCCATGCCTGCACTACGCCTCGATACAATGTCCGTTGAGCTCCTGCACGCCTTCCAGAATATCACAGACGCCAAGGTGAGGTTTCAGCTGGTCAACCTGGTGAAAAGCATGGCGTTCCCGGATTGAGACAAAAGCGCGGGTTCTGAGCCCGACGGGAGTTTATTCCCGGCGCAAAACCTTGTCTGTTACGAAAGAGGCCAGTTTACCCGCCGTGAAATCCTTTTTGAGCCTGACCTCGTCATACTCATGCTCGACCCAGTGCATGAAGGGTATGCGCCCTTCAGCCTCGGCCTGATAGCGCAGGACAAATGCGTCGAGAATACCGGTACGAGCCCGGTTGAAATGCCCAAAACGCCAGTGCAACTGGCGCAGCGCCTGAGCGGCTGTCCCGCCTTCGAACAGGATGACCAATGCCGAGGCCAGGCCTGCGCGGTCGGCACCTGACTTGCAGTGCATGAGCATCGGGCGTTCGATCTGCGCATACAACTCGGCAAAGCGCAGGATCCTGTCTCGGTGCGGTGCGCCACGGCTTTCGAAAGCCATGTCGATATGATCGAGGCCCAACGCCTGCGCAGCCTGCCGTGAGAGGGCATCTGAACCGCAGCGCCGATGCCCGCGCAGATTGACCAGCGTGCGCAGGCCCAGCTTTCGCTTGAGTCGGGCCAGCCGTGCGGGTGTGGGGTGATTGCATCGATAGACATTGCCCGGTACGACGGTAGCGAGATTGGTCCAGGGTAGACGGAAAATGGCATGATCGACGAAGAGACTGTCGATCCACGCCTTGCGTCGGCCTGTGGCAGTTGCCAGCGATCCATCAAACACGAAAAACTCTCCCCCGATTTGCTGTGCGATGCCTGCCGCACCCGGCATCATCCGTCAATTGCCGCCAGTGAATGAGGTTGATACAAGATTCGTCATGCGTTCAGCCTCGCTCCTCCTCTTTCTGATGGTTCTTGCCGGCTGTGCGGATAATACATTCGGCCCCCCGAAGCCGGATCTGGCCGTGAATGGTCCACCGGGCCATCCGCCCGGTCAGCCACCCCATCGCGATCGCATGGCACGCGCCTATGCTTCGCTGCCGGTTGCCATACCGGGCATGGACGGGGCGTCGGGTCCGCCGGTTCTGCCGGGCCTCGCCACCGAGACCGTGACGACCAGTGAGGTCAAACCCCAATATGCCGTGCCCGATGCCGAAGTCTCCTACGGCAAGAGAGGGAATCCATGAGCGACTTCGTCACCGGACATTATGGCCCGCGCGCCAAGGATTATGTCAGTAGCCAGACCCACGCAGTCGGGGAGGATCTGGAGCGTCTCTTTGCGCTGCTGCGTGAAGAGACCCCTGGTGTGGCCCTCGATCTCGGTTGTGGCGGCGGCCATGTGAGCTATGCCATGGCGCCGTTCTGCGGGCAGG
>NZ_AYXS01000049.1:59619-69239 GCF_000505765.1 Asaia sp. SF2.1
GCTGACCCGGATTCGCCCTGTCGGGGGTTTTGCGGAATCCCTGCCCTTTGCAGAGGGCATTTTTGATGTGGTGGCCAGCCGCTTCAGTGCCCATCACTGGTGCGATCTGCAGGAGGGGCTCAATGAGGCGCGCCGCGTGCTGCGACGGGGCGGTCTGGGGATCTTTATTGACACGGTCGCCCCGGAGGCCCCTATGGCCGATTCTGTGCTGCAGGCGATCGAAACCCTGCGCGATCCCTCGCACATGCGCAATTATCGCGTCTCGGAGTGGAGACGCAGTCTTGAAAGCGCTGGATTTACGTTGGAAGACTATCAGCCCTTGCGTCTGAAGCTCGACTTCACCTCATGGGTCGCGCGAACCCGGACGCCCGCCTTGCATCGGCAGGCCATCCTGTCGCTTCAGAGGGCGACGGATGCCGGGACCCGACAGCATTTTGCTGTCGAGGCTGACGGGAGCTTTACGCTCGATACGGCGCTTTTTACGGTGCGGTAGAGCACGGCGCCGGTCATGGCGTGTCAGTCGGCCAGGGGGCGGGCTTCTTCCGGCAGCATTACCGGAATGCCGTCGCGCACAGGGTAAGCAAGGCGGGCCCCCTTGCTGACAAGCTCCTGTGCCTCGCGGTCATAGATGAGCGCTTCCTTCGTCACCGGGCAGACAAGCATGGAAAGAAGGCGGGGATCGAGATCCTGAGCCATAGGTGAATCCTTCTGATGGATGGGAGAGGGGGTTGAATGGCCTCGACCCTGCCTTCGTCATTCCTCTTTTAAAGGGGAAGAAGGCAGGATGGCAGCCGCGAGGCGTGGCTCAGGAAAAGAGCAGGGCTGACAGCTTGCGTCGCGCGGGCAAGGTTGCCGGATCGGTATTACCCCAGGCTTCGAAGAAGCGCAGCAATTCGGCGCGCGCTGCGCCGTCATTCCACTCGCGGTCCTGTTTGATGATGGCAAGCAGCGTGTCTGCTGCCTCTGATTTATGACCCGCACCATTCAGGGCTCCAGCCAGACGAAAGCGCAGAGCGAGATTGTCGGGAGAAGCCGCACACTCTGCCCGGAGCCCGTCGAGCGCCGAGGCTGCCTGATGGCTCTCCTTGTGCAGGGCCAGGGCAGCGCGTGCGCCTGTCACGGCCGGGTGCTCCGCCAGCTTGGGTGGTACCTGACTCAGGGCTTCGTCCGCACCCTCATCATCACCCAATATCGTCAGCGCCCGGATCATGCCGCCCCAACCCTCGGGGTTTTCCGGTTCGATTTCAAGCAGCGAGGCAAACAGCCCGGCGGCTTCCTCTGCCTGACCTTCCTGCAGAGCAGCCGAGGCCGCGGCAAGGATATCCGCGCTTGGCAATGTGGCGCCGGTTGCCTTGACGATCTGTTCGATAAAGCGGCGCACTTCGCTCTCGGGCTGGGCGCCCTGCAGGATGTCGACAATCTGGCCCTTATAAAAGGCCGCAACAAGCGGGATCGACTGGATGGGCAGACCGACCTGCGCAAGCTGGGCAGCAAGCGCGGCATTGGCCTCGATATCGACCTTGACCAGCTTGACCCGACCGCCGGCCGCCGTCACGGCGCGCTCGAGCACGGGGGTCAGTTGCTTGCAGGGTCCGCACCAGGGCGCCCAGAAATCCACAAGTACGGGAAGCTGCCGGCTGGCTTCGAGTACCTCAGGCATGAAGCTGCGCTGATCGGCATCGACGATGAGTGCACCCTGTGTGCCGGGAGCGCCGGGGGACGGGGGCAGGCCTGCGTCGTTTCCGGGCTGGGGGCGATTCTGCCCAATGATATAGTCCATGGAATCTCTCTGTCCCGATGATGCGCGGCTTTTCGCTAGCATCACCTGTTGATCATCATGGCTACAAGATTGTTCTGAAGCGTGCAGGACGCAAGCCCGAGCCTGGGTGCGCGGCGTCGGGAGAGGCTCCCAAGAAAGAAAAGCAAAAAAAAAGCATGTTTTTTAAAAAACCCTCTTGCGCGCCACGGCCTCAGGCAGTAATTACCCGTCCAACGGAACGCGGGCGTAGCTCAGGGGTAGAGCACAACCTTGCCAAGGTTGGGGTCGTGGGTTCGAATCCCATCGCCCGCTCCAGATTTTCCAAGGAAAATCAGACGGATACGAGGAAGCCGCCGCAAGGCGGCTTTCGTCGTTTTGGGGTGTGGTGTCCACATGGTGTCCACCGCGAGGCTGAATCTGTGATGGCCTTAGCGGAGACACACACTTGTTTTGCGGTCCTGATCGCGCCGTCAATTCGTATCAATCGTTATTGTCGGTGTGCGCGGCTCACATCGGTACTCTGCGCTTATTGCCGTCGAGCAAGGCGCAGACCATCCCTGAAATTCAGGACCAGAAGAGTAAGATTGATAGAGCCGGCCAGAAGTTCGAGCGCCTGTATACTGTAGAATGGCCAACCGAATCGTGATGCCGCCGCGCGGGCGGCCAGAAACAGCGCACACGGTACGAGAACGCAAATCCCGTTGAGGCCGATGATCCGCATACGGCGGAGTTTCACGAGTGCCAGACCACGCGGAGCCCCACTTGTCGCGCGATAGCCCGAAAGCCCCGTTGTGGCGAGACATGGGACCAGGACCAATAATCCCCAGAGGATCGCACGCTTGACTGTGCTGATAATCGAGGCGTCGCCATAGAGTTCTGCGACGACCGAGGCAGTCATGAAACTGCCAATACAAAGGATCGACAGGCTTTCCTGTCACACGATGGAGACGGCGGAGAAGCGTTGGCATGATATGATCCTTGCTTCCTGAAGAGAAGGTCTTTTACATAGCAAGCCATGAAAGAAGATAGCAAGCCATATAAATGGCCGTCCCGAACCGACTCCCTTGGCTATATGGTCAACTGGGCCGCCCGGCTTTTTGCTCGTGAGATGGATGAAGCACTGCGGCCCTTTGGCCTCATGTCCGGTCAGCTACCGGTGATCTTCGCGTTGGCGGACGGCAAGACACGGAGCCAGCGTGAACTGGTGAACCTCGCGGCCGTCGAGCAATCCACGATGGCGAAGACCCTTTCACGAATGGAACGGGACGGGCTGATCGAACGCAAGCCGGATCCGAACGATCGCAGAAGCACGACGATATCGCTATCGCCATTAATGTCTGTCAGGTTGCCGGAGGTTGCGGCAGCCGTGGCGGTCATCAACGCCCGGAGCCATACGCATCTCTCGGAGGAGGAAGGTGAACGACTGCTTGATCTGCTTCACTGGGCGATCAAGGGTCTAGCAGAGAGGCCATGACGCAGATTTCCGATAACCGATGCACGCCTCTTACAATCATGGAAATGCGGCACAACACTCTGGACATCGCACATCAATGGAAATTCCGCGATCGAACTATGATGACGTCATCCGGGTGATGTCTGTCGCTTGGGGTGCCACCATTTGAGCGGTTTCCAACATCGGCGAGTAGTCCCGACTGGTCGATGATCTCCAGAGCGATCAGATGAATCACCTCGCCCTCCTTCTGAAGCCTCCCCTTCACAGCCACCATGCTGGCGGACAGGACCACCGGCCGGAATTTCTCGAAGGTGTCTGCCCAAATGATGACATTCAGCGTCGCCGTCTCGTCCTCCAGCGTCATAAAAACCACGCCTTTTGAAGAACCCGGACGCTGACGCACCAGGACGATTCCGGCTGCCGTCAGCCGCTTGCCATCCCTGGCATTGATTGCGTCCCGGCACGACAGGATGTCATCGCGCCTCAGATCATCCCGCAGAAAGGCAACCGGATGGTCCCGCAGGGTCAGGCCGATACGGTTATAGTCCCGTGCCACCTCGGCGCCGGCCCGCATGGGCTGGAGCAGGACATCCGGTTCCTTTGCTTCCCGGACGATCTCCGCAGCCGCGAACAAGGGCAACGGTTCATCCCGTAGCGCCTTGATCGCCCACAGAGCCTCACGCCGTGCCAGCCCGAACCCCGCACGAAACGCATCCGCCTCGGCCAGGTGGGTCAGGGCAGCGGCCTTCACGCCGGATCGTCGCCACAGATCGTCTATCGACACGAAGGGCCGATTCCCACGGGCCGCCACGATCCGCGCGGCATCCTCATTGGCCAGTCCCTTCACCAGGTTCATCCCGAGCCGCACCGCAAACAGGCCGTTCGCCCGTTCCGGCCCTTCAAGGATGGCCTCCCAGCGTGACCGGTTCACACAGATAGGCCGGACTTCCACCCCATGCGCCTGGGCGTCGCGGACGAGTTGGGCCGGCGCGTAGAAGCCCATCGGCTGGCTGTTCAGCAATGAGGCCAGGAACACGTCCGGATGGCGGCATTTCATCCACGATGACGAATAGGCCAGGATGGCGAATGACGCGGCATGGCTCTCCGGGAAGCCATAGGAGCCGAAGCCCTCAAGCTGCTGGTAGATACGCTCGGCGAATTCCTCCGGATATCCGTTCTCCCTTATGCCTTCGAGCAGGCGGGTCTGGAATTTCGAGACCGTCCCGGTGTTCTTGAAGGTCGCCATCGCACGCCTGAGTTGATCGGCCTCGGCCGCCGTGAACCCGGCACATACCATGGCCACCTGCATGACCTGTTCCTGAAAAAGCGGCACGCCGAGGGTCCGCTTCAGGACTTCCTCCAGTTCCGGGGTCGGGTAATCGGGCTGCTCCAGGCCCTCCCGCCGGCGCAGATACGGATGAACCATATCGCCCTGGATCGGTCCGGGACGGACGATGGCGACCTCGATCACCAGGTCATAATAGGTCCGGGGCTTCAGGCGCGGCAGCATCGACATTTGCGCCCGGCTCTCGATCTGGAACACGCCGATCGTGTCTGCCTTGCGGATCATGGCGTAGGTCCGCGGGTCTTCGGCCGGAATGGTCTGGAGCGTGAAGCGCTGCCCCTTGTGTTCGGCGAGCAGGTCCAGTCCCTTCTTCATGCAGGTCAGCATGCCAAGCGCCAGCACATCAACCTTCATGAATTTCAGCGCGTCGATGTCGTCCTTGTCCCACTCGATGGTCTGGCGATTCTCCATCGCCGCCGGTTCGATCGGCACCAGTTCGTCCAGCCGGTCATGGGTCAGCACGAAGCCGCCCGGATGCTGGGACAGATGACGCGGCACGCCAATCAGGGCACGCGCCAGATCGAGCGTCAGACGGATACGCCGGTCAGTCAGGTCGATTCCGGTCTCGGCGAATTTCTCCGCATCGACCTCGCGCGACCAGCCCCATATCTGTTTCGACAGCAGGGTGATCAGGTCTTCCGGCAGCCCCATCACCTTGCCCACATCACGGAGAGCCCCCTTGGCCCGATACCGGGTGACCACGGCGGTCAGTGCCGCGCGGGTGCGACCGTAATGGTCATAGATCCACTGGATGATTTCCTCGCGACGGGCATGCTCGAAATCCACGTCGATGTCCGGCGGCTCGCCCCGCTCTTCCGAGATGAACCGCTCGAACAGCAATGTCGTCCGCGACGGGTCGATCGCCGTGATGCCCAGCACGAAACAGACAGCGCTATTGGCCGCCGATCCGCGACCCTGGCACAGAATGCCCCGCCGCCTCGACTCGCGAACGATGCTGTTCACCGTCAGGAAGTAGGGCGCGTAGGACATGCGCCCGATCAGCGCCAGTTCATGGCGGAGAATTTCAGCCACGTCCTCGGGGATGCCATCCGTATAGAAGGCTCTCGCACCTTCCCACGTCAGGGCTTCCAGTGCTTCCTGGGGTGTCTGGCCCGGCGTCGTGATTTCATCGGGATATTGATACGCTAGATCGTCGAGGCTGAACCGGCAGCGTTCGACGATCTCCATGCTCCGGTCGATCGCTTCGGGATATCGCGAGAACAGGCGCGCGATTTCCTGGGGCGGCTTGAGATAGCGATCGGCATGACGCTCACGGACGAAGCCAGCCCGGTCTATGGTCGTATTATGCCGAACACAGGTGACGACATCCTGGAGAATGCGGCGGTCATGGATATCGAACAGCACGTCATTGGTGACGACGGTCTTCACCCGGCGCGCATGGGCCATATTCGCCAATTCATAGAGCCGCATCTGATCATTCGGCCGGCGGCGCAGGGTCAGTGCCATATAGGCCCGGTCCCCGAAGGCATCCCGCAGCTTCCGCAGATGCAGGGCGCAGTCCTCGCCGGCGACATCCGGCACCAGCACGGCCTGAAGTCCGTCGCCCCACTCGGCCAGATCGGCCCAGTTCAGCAGGCATTTCCCCTTGCCGGCGCGCGCCTTGCCGATCGACAGCAGCCGACATAAGCGGCCATAGGCGGCGCGGTCCATCGGATAGACCAGGACCGGCGGAAAGTCGGCGAGGTCGAGCCGGCATCCGACCACCAGCCGCATGCCGGTATCTTTCGCGGCGATGTGGGCCTGGACGATGCCGGCCAGTGTGTTGCGGTCGGTGATCCCGATGGCGGAAAGTCCGAGACGTTTGGCCTGGGCAAACAGTTCGGCAGGCGCAGACACGCCCCGCAGGAACGAGAAATAGCTGGTGACCTGAAGCTCGGCATAGCGGGTCATGCGAACAGCCCGTGCATGAACCATCTCTGCGAGCCGGTTTCTCCATGTTCGCCATCACCCTCGCGGAAGACCCAGAATCGGTCGCCGGCCGTGTCCTCGATCCGGAAATAATCCCGCGCGATCGTCAGTTCCGTATCACCCTTCCACCATTCGCCGAAGACGCGCTCAGGCCCGTCGGCGCAGCGCACGCGATGCCGGATACCGCGCCAGATAAAGAAGATCGGCGGCTGGTCCGGCAATTCGGCCATGGCCTGGACAGGTTCCGGCCGGGAAAGCAGCCGGGTCGGTCGTGGCCATCCGACCGGCCAGGTGGCGCCGTCATCCGGAGCCAGTGCCGGCACCCGGCAGACCGACCGCTCGGGAATGTCGCTCTCCACAGGGGCAAACCGGTAGAGCGATTCCCCACCGACGCGATTGGCCAGCGTGTCGATCAGGCCGGAGATGTCGGCTTCTTCCTCTTCGATCAGCGAGGAAACCCGCTGCCTGACCTCCATCGGCTCGGCCAGGACGGCGACCAGTTCCATGCGCTCAATGCCATAGCCCGGATCGATCGTCTCGATCTTCTCGCACAGCAGGCGCGTCAGATGCTTCGCGTCCCTTGCCGGCCGGGCCGTGGCGATCCGGATCGTCTGGGTTTGGCTGTCCAACCGGTGCAACAGGAGGTCGAGCAGCCGTATGCCGTCGCCCCTGGCATCCAGCCCTTCACACAGGACGGGAACCAGCTTGCCGATATAGCGGGCAATGGTCTCGGCCGCGCCGATGGGTTCGGCGAAGTTGCGCGCCACAGAAACCGGATCGACCGGGCGCACGGCCAGGATCGGTTCGGCGATGCGCCCATAAGCCTGGTCCAGACGGCGTTCCAGTTCCGGCCCGAACCGCAAGGTCAGCGGCGCGCGCGGCATGGCGGCCAGCTTGCCGATCCGGGAGATACCCAGCGTCCGCAATCCTTCGATGACGGCAGCCGGAAGCCGCAATGCCTCGATCGGCAGGTTGGAGAGCGTGTCGGGGATGCCTCCGTCGGGCACGATGATGATCCGGCCACGTCCATATCTGGCCAGGGCATGAGCGGCACCCCAGGTTCCGGCGATCGTGACCTTGGCGGTAAAGCCTGAGTCAGCCAGGCGACGGACCACGGCGTCCAGCATCGCCGGCTCGCCACCATGGAGATGATCCGTGCCGGTCGTGTCCATTACGATGCCATCAGGCAGTCCGCCGGATGCGTCCACGGCCACGATCGGCGCGATCCGCCGCTGGAACCAGAGAGCCAGAGCCTCCAGCCCGGCTCGGTCGCCGTCGGGGTCGGCATCCATGATGGTCAGATCGGGATAGAGCGCCTGGGCCTTGGCAACCGGAATGCCGGGCGTCACCCCGATCTTGCGGGCGGCAAGGTCGGCGGACATGACGACGCGACGGCTGCCTTCCCGGCCGGCCAGGGCCAGCGGTGTCTCAGGCGCGGCGTTGCCCAGCTTCTTCCTGATGCGCTCCGTCGGCCACAGAGGCAGGTAGAGCGACACCACACGATTCGATCCTCCCGTTGGCATCGCACCCCTCCACCTCGAAATCCGCGCATTCCCCCGATCGCGCGCGCAGCAATTCCAGCATCCACCGGGGCCGCTCCACGCCGGGCACGGGAAGCGGCGCGGATGGCAGGACAGAGACCCGCCAGCGTGTGGTGCTGGCTGTCGGCTGTCCGAAATCGGCGGCTTCCGTCTGGCGGCGCCATCTCCGGACAGCCAGGCCGATGGTCCCGGTTCCCTCGGCCGCGATCTGCAAGCGCCGCGAGGCCGTCATCGTCAGTCGCCCGACCTCGGCGACCACGGACCCCAGCCCGCCATGTCGCAGACCTTCCTCGAAGCAGGCCAGGGCGTCGTTGTCCGAGGATGCTTCAACGTGGATGACCCGGCGAGCGGCCAGTCCGGCCTGATCGAGAGCCGGCGCGAAGATGTCCTGCCGGGTGACGATCCACAGCACCTTGCCTCTGGTCCGGCCGGCAATCCCTGCGGCGAACAGGGCCGCAGCCGTGGCGTTGAGGGCGTCAGTCCCGCCACCGGCCACCTCATGAAGCGCGCCCAGGACCAGGCCGCCACCCGGTAACCTCGCGTCGATCTCCTTCACGCCGAATGGCAGGACGGCGCGTTTATGGCTTTTGTGTCCTTCGAGCCGGGCAATGGTCGCCTGAAGCGCTTCCAGGGCGGGCTTCTTCCGGGCTGGGCTCCCTTTCGTGGTCATCTCGAATCCGTCCGATGCTGGCGGCGTCAGTAGCTATATGTTCATGGTTTGTTCCTAACGCGCGATAAGAGTCAAGGCACGATTACCGGAGGTGTGACACAGTGCAGGGAATAGCTGAGGCCCAGCTATGTCTCTGATATCTGTAAAGCTTTGAGTCTCAGGGATTTTTTCTGGCCGACGACGGAAGGACGGCACCGATGTGCAACCTCTACTCCGTAATGACGAACCAGGAGGCGATCAGGATGATCGCCAGGGTCATGATCGATCATATCGGCAACCTGCAACCGTTGCCCGAGGTGTGGCCGAATACAATGGCCCCAATCATCCGCAATGCCGAGGGCGGCAGGGAACTGGTCATGGCCCGCTGGGGAATGCCGACGCCACCCGGCATGCTCAAGGGCAGGAAGGTGGATCGGGGCATAACCAATATCCGGCATATGGAATCGTCCTGGTGGCGGCGATGGGAAGGCGTGGAACATCGCTGCCTGGTGCCGCTGACGGCGTTTGCCGAGCCCGAACATCTGCCCGAAGGTGGAAGTCGTCAGGTCTGGTTCGCCAGAGCGGATGGCGAGCCGCTGGCCTTCTTCGCCGGTCTGTGGTGCCGGTGGACGTCGGTCAGGAAACTGGCTGACGGCGAGACGACAAATAACCTGTATGGATTCCTGACCACTGAAGCCAACCGGGAGGTCGGTGCTATTCATCCTTGGGCCATGCCAGTTATCCTGACGCAGCAGGAAGATATGGATCTGTGGATGACAGCGCCGGCACCTGAGGCCTTGCAGGTGCAGCAGGCATTGCCGGACGGAGCGCTAATAGCGATTGCTCCACCCACGGGGGTTGCTTGATGGCGCCTCTACGAGGCGCGCTATGCGCCGCCGATCCACCGCCCCGTAATGGTCGGACGTGTGGAACGCACTGACCAG
>NZ_AYXS01000049.1:69320-71395 GCF_000505765.1 Asaia sp. SF2.1
GCGAATTGTTTGCCAGAACGCAAATCCACTCCTCCCATTCCGACCCGCGCTCTCCGCATTTGCGCCGCTCGACGTGATCGAGCCGGACGGGCTGATCCGCGTTAACGGGCAGCAGGTTGAACTGCCCCGGAGCTTTTGGGGCCGTTTACACCCTGCCCGGGCCGAGCCGGGGCTGGTACAGCCAGCGCCCGGTTATTTGTCGTGGGGCGTTATGGTGCCTATGACCAGTCCGGGCGTCAGTATCTGTGGCAACACCACTGCCGCGCCATGTGCGGGCACAAACAGGTAGAATGGCACGCCATCGCGCCCATGTTTGCGCAAAAACGCGGTTATGGCGGGGTTGCGCTGTGTCCAGTCCCCCCGGAGCGTTATTACGCCATAGCGTGCCATGGCTGCCTGTGTCGCCTGTGTGTTGAGCGCCATGCGCTCATTGACAAGGCAGGTGATGCACCATGCCGCCGTCATGTCCACAAACACGGGTTTGCCCGCATTGTGCAGGGCGCGCAGTCGCTCCTCGGAAAAAGCCTCCGTGCCGGAGGGGAGGGCTGAAAGGCCCGGACCCGAGGCGGAGGGCGGGTTGGCGCCAGCCTGCGGCGCCTGCTCTAGCAGGGCGGGCAGCAGCGCCATGGCCGCCAAAAGCCCCAGCAGGGCCACGCCATACAGGGCCGTGCAGTCCCGGTCATGGCCCGCATGGAGCTGGCGCCTTTGGGTAATGCCGTAAACCCATGCCGCAAAGGCCAGGAACACCATGCCCGATGATACAAGCAAAACCGTTGTGGCCCCACCCTCCACCGCTGCGACCCACAGCAGCCACACGCAGGTGCCCAGTAACGGAAAAGCCAGAAACTGGCGCAGGTAGTCCATCCATGCGCCGGGGCGGGGCAGGCTTTTGGCCAGCGCGGGGCAAAAGGCCAGCAGCACGTAAGGGGCGGCAAGCCCGATGCCAAGTGCTGCGAAAATGACCAGTCCGGTTGCCGGGGGACCGGCCAGCGCCCCGGCAATGGCCACCCCCATGAACGGCGCGGTGCAGGGCGAGGCCACGGCCACGGCCAGCAGCCCGGTCAGCAGGTCATGCACCAGCCCGTGCCGGGGGGAGGAGGATAGGGCGAAGGCGGGCGGCAGGAAGACAAACACCCCCAGCAGGTTAAGCGCCATGGCGAAGATCAGCCATGTGATCGTGCCCACGAACATCGTGGACTGGAACTGGAACCCCCAGCCAGTGGCGGCCCCGCCCAGGCGCAGCGCCATGACCAGCGCGCCAAGGGCGGTAAAGCCCAGAATAACCCCTGCGGCATAGCTGATGGCGCTTTGCTTTTGGTGCAGGCGCTCACTCTGGCCCATGCGGGCGACGGCCAGCGCCTTCATGGCCAGAATGGGAAAAACACAGGGCATCAGGTTCAGCACCAGCCCACCCAGGAACCCCAGTACAACAAGGCGGAACAGGCCAGACGCACTTTCCCCCCCGCCATGGGGCGGCCCCGGCACGCCATTGCCGAGCGCTGCCAGATGGCCCGCCATCGGCTGCTCCCCTGCCGGATAGTCCCCTGCCGGGTCTGGGCTGGTCGCCCCCATGGCGGTTCCCGTTGCGGTCCCCGCTGTGGTCCCTCCTGTGGCGGTTCCAGCGGCGGCTTCGGCAGCGGTCCCGGAGGTGGTTCCTGTGTTGGGCTCGGTGGCAGGCCGGGCCGATGGCGCAATGGAGGGCTCACTGGCCATTGGGGGGGGCAGCGGGGTGGCCCGCACGCTCAGCGCGCGCTCCGTCCCATCGGGGGCCTTGAGCACCAGAATACCCGACAACGGCTTTGCAGGCGTAAAGTCAGCCGTGGGGTCAAGGCGCAGGGCAAGGCCCTCGGGGCCAAAGAGCAGGGCTTGCGGTGCGGCTTCCCCAATCCGCCCGCGCTCTTGCGGCATGAACCAGGCTTGCGCGACGGACTGGCGGTTCAACTCCCTGCCCTGAGCGCCAAGTACCCCTGTGGGGCTGATGCTCACCGGGTAGGGCGAGGGCACGGGCGTATGCTGCTCCGCCTGTGTAAACAGCCCCACCTGCGCGGACGGGCGAGGCGCGCCCACGGGCAGGG
>NZ_AYXS01000049.1:71460-71599 GCF_000505765.1 Asaia sp. SF2.1
TAAGCGTGAATGTTCCTTCCTCGGGAATACAGCTCTGTGCGCACACCAGCCAGTTGGCGTGGGCGCTAAGGGTTGTCAGCCCTTGCGCGCCCAGGCCGTCGGGCGTTTGCCCCGGCTGGGCCGCCGGTGGACGTCCCGC
>NZ_AYXS01000049.1:71663-72008 GCF_000505765.1 Asaia sp. SF2.1
TGAAGGTTCCACAGGGCGCACCATTGGGAGCACCACTGGCAGCACCACATCGCCCGTATAGGCATAGGACATCAGGGAGGCGTCCCTGATCCGCTGCGGCGTGGGCCAGACAATGGTTTGCGCCTCGCCCCTTAACGCGCCCGTTGCGGTTATGCGCAGGGTCGCGGGGTCTCCCGCATCACCGGGGTTGAGCCAGTATGTGTGCCAGCCGGGCTTGAGCCGCAGGCGCAGGGCCACATGGAGGGACGAGCCGGGGCTGGCGGTATCGGACGCGCTTATCAGGCTGGCCGTGCTGTGCGCGCTGATGGCGGGCGCGCTTTCCGCCCCCCAGGCGGCAGCAAGGGG
>NZ_AYXS01000049.1:72097-73918 GCF_000505765.1 Asaia sp. SF2.1
CCCGCGCGGGCGCGGGTGGGGTGAGCTTTCTGGCTAGGTTGGCGCGAGGGAAAAGGGAGAGGGCCGCTCATGAGCGTCAGGCTTTCAACACGGTAGGGGCGGACACACCCAGCATACGCGCAGCCGACGGATGGGGGAACAGGGCAGGCGGTTTCCTAGATGTTTAGTCCCGGGTTTTGATGGTGCATTATTTTCACGAGAGTGGAAGGATGCGCTATGGGCCAGGTTCACCACGGATGCGCCACGACGACAACGGCAGTCCGTCGAGCGATACAGCATAGTCAAGAGAGCCTGAGAGCTCTGGCGGAACGCCACGGGGTCAACCCGAAGACAGTCGCCAAATCGAAGGGACGGCCCGATACAGCGGATCGACGCACTGGCCCGAAGGCTCCTCTTTCGACGGTCCTGTCGATCGAGGAGGAGGGCATCGTCGTGGCGTTCCGCCGCCATACATTATTGCCCCTGGACGACTGCCTTTACGCGCTACAGGCGACGATCCCGCATCTGACGCGCTCTTCATTGCATCGTTGTCTTCAGCGCCATGGAATCAGCCGTCTGCCCGACACCAAGGGCGACAAGCCCAGGCGCTCGAAGTTCAAGACTTATCCGGTCGGCTATTTTCATATCGACATCGCCGAAGTCCGCACCGCAATGGGGCGTCTCATCATCCTGAAAACAGCCGACTTGTATGGCCAGGCTTCCGAGCACCGCGCCGAAACAGAATTTTAAGCTCCCGGGAGCCTACATCACGCGTCTCGACATTGATTAGATGCTATAATGTGAATACTCTCATTAGGTGAACTAATTAATTGACGCGCGAATTAGACTGTTCGAGAGCTTATCCGCCCAAATAATGAGATTCAGCGTCGCGGTCTGTCGACGGTTACCCTGATTAGGACCGGGAGGTGAAATTCAATAAATGTCATATTGGTCGCGATATGTGCTCGCACGTCGTGGGCTTCGATCATTCACGATGCACTCTGTGCGATCGTCTATCCATCCTGTGACGGCTTCCTGCACGACATCGTATTCATGGCTGTTGCAGATTGCATCGGCTTTGAGTTTACAAGAATAGAAAGCAGACCAGTCATTGAATGGTGATTAGACAGTCTCTCCCGATGTCTTTCTTTACGGGTGGCTCTCCTTGTCGGACGACGCCTTGTCATCCCCAATGAGATTGCACGCGGCCACCGGCCGGCGATGATTCGCGTCCCCGTTAATGCAAAGCTCAAACGTATCGTGGCGCACCTGCTGCCCTGCTTTCGTCTTGAGGAAAAACGGAGCGAGTTGTTCAGCGCAATGGCCGCCGTCGCGAACATCCATATAATGCCCTGACCGGATCAAAGGTGAAGCTGGGGCGATGGGAGGAATATCTTGCCATGCGGCAGGGCATCCTGAAACTGAATGCGACCTATCGTTCGCGGCTTTCCAATGATCTGGGTGGCTGCCTGTCGGTGTTGCCTGGGTTCACGACGGAAACGCAGGGAGCGGAATCCGTGCGTCTGATCGATGTTCTGTGGCTTGATCGGGAAAGCCACAGGGTTGTCGCAGCCTTCGAGGTTGAGCATTCAACGACCATCTATTCCGGCATCGTGCGGATGCTGGATCTTGCTCGCGGGTCAGAGGCGCAGGCTTTGGAGGGACTGCTCCTTGTCGCGCCGGATAAGCGGGAAGCCGATGTACGGGAACAACTGTGGCGGCCGGCTTTCAGTAGGATTGCTGACCTGAAAGTCCGGTATCTGCCTTACGGGCGCTTGAGAAGGATCGTAAGGCCATTGAGCGCTTTGGGCAGGGTATAAAACCAATTCAAGCTATATCCCA
>NZ_AYXS01000049.1:73977-74133 GCF_000505765.1 Asaia sp. SF2.1
TCTGGCGACTCCTGCATGAAAATCTATGCTCCTGTAATGAACGGGTCTTCGCTTCGTGTGGGTTCCTGTCGCGGATAGGCATACCTTCCGAACGAAATAGGCAATCTGCTTTCACCGAAGTCTCAGGGCATTGAGCCGCAGTGCGTTTGTCACGAC
>NZ_AYXS01000049.1:74197-76064 GCF_000505765.1 Asaia sp. SF2.1
GGCCAGGGAGGACAGGGCCATCGCGCCTCCCGCGAACATGGGCGACAGCGTAAGGCCAAAGACAGGATACAGTACGCCTGCGGCAAGTGGGATGCCGATCCCATTGAACAGGAAAGAAAATGCCAGATTCTGCCGGATGTTGCGCATCGTCGCCTGTGCCAGGCGGCGGGCGCGTACCAATCCGGCGAGGCTGCCTTGTGCCAGTGTCATCCCGGCGCTTTCGATTGCGACATCGGTGCCTGTGCCCATGGCGATTCCGATATCGGCGGTGGCCAGGGCCGGCGCGTCGTTGACTCCGTCGCCCGCCATGGCGACACGGGCTCCCTTCTGTTGCATGTCACGAATGATCGCGGCCTTGTCCTCAGGCTTGAGGTCGGCATGTACCTCGTCGATTCCCGCCTGCCGGGCGACGACTTCCGCAGTCCGGGCATTGTCGCCCGTCAGCATCACGATCCGCATGCCGGCTGCGTGCAGTGCCGCGATGGTCTCCTTCGCGTCGGTCTTCAGCGGATCGGCCACGACCAGCAGCCCAGCGGCCTGTCCGTCGACGCCGACGAACATGACGCCCGCGCCCTCCGCCCGGTGGGAATCCGCGACAGGGATCAATGCCGACGCATCGATGCCCTGCTGCCGCATCTGGGCTTGGTTTCCGACGACGACGGCATGGCCGTCGACGGTGCCGGTCACGCCCAGGCCGGTCTGAGACGCGAAATCCCCGACCGGCGCGGCCTGAAGGCCCTGCGCCGTCATCGCGGCGACCAGTGCCTGGGCCAGCGGATGCTCAGATTGTGTTTCCAGTGATGCCGCCAGCCGCAGGACGACGTTGGAATCCCATGCACCTGATGTTTCGGTCGCGATCAGCCGGGGCTTGCCTTCGGTTACGGTGCCGGTCTTGTCGATCACCAGCGTATCGACCGTATCCAGCGCCTGCAGGGCTTCGGCGTTGCGAACCAGCACGCCGGCCCGCGCCCCGCGCCCCATGCCCACCATGATCGACATCGGAGTGGCCAGGCCCAGCGCGCACGGGCAGGCGATCACCAGGACCGCAATGGCGTTCAGCAGTGCGTGTCCGAAGCGCGGTTGCGGACCGACCAGAAGCCAGACGACGAAGGTCAGAAGGGACACAAGCACGACCAGCGGCACGAACCAGCCGGAGACCCGGTCCGCCACCGCCTGGATCGGTGCGCGCGTACGCTGGGCAGCCGCCACCATGCTGACGATCCGGGCCAGCATCGTGTCCGAGCCAACGGCCTCGGCTGTCATCAGCAGGCTGCCGGTGCCGTTGATGGTTCCACCCGTCACCTTGTCACCCGGTCCCTTGGCGACAGGTGCTGGCTCTCCTGTCAGCATGGCTTCGTCCACGCTGGAGCGCCCGTCCATGACGGTGCCGTCCACCGGGATGCTTTCCCCCGGCCGGATGCGGAGCCGATTGCCGGGCACGATCTGGGCCAGCGGTACGTCGTCCTCCCGATCCAGCGCGCCGACCCGGTGTGCGATTTTCGGTGCGAGATCCAGCAGCGCGCGAATGGCGCGACTGGTACGGGCGCGGGCGCGCAGTTCCAGGACTTGCCCGGCCAACACCAGGGCCACGATAACACCGGCGGCTTCGTAATAGACCGGGACCGACCCGTCATGCATGCGGAAGGCAGCAGGGAACAGGCCAGGGGCCACTGTCGCGGCGATGCTATAGAGAAAGCCTGCGCCGACGCCCAGCATAATCAACGTAAACATGTTCAGATGCCGGGTGCGGAGCGACATCCAGCCGCGTTCGAGGAACGGCCAGCCGGCCCACAGCACGATTGGCGCCGTGAGCGCCAACTGAATCCAGTTCGTCAGGCCGCCATCGAGAAATGCCAGCCCTCCCATA
>NZ_AYXS01000049.1:76163-76670 GCF_000505765.1 Asaia sp. SF2.1
TGAAATCCACGAGTTCCGGGTTAGGCGTGTCGGCGTCGGATGGCTCCTCCGGTTCCAGCGCCATGCCGCAGATGGGGCAGGAGCCGGGGTGATCCTGTCGGATCTGAGGGTGCATCGGGCAGGTCCAGATCACCCCGACCCGTTTGGGCTGAGACTTGATGGGCGTCGTGTCCGCCTTGTGCAGGTAATGACAGGGGTCGGCTTCGAACTTTGTCTGACAGTGCGCGCTGCAGAAATACCAGGTCTGGCCATCATGGTCGGCATGATGCGTCGCCGTCGCGGGGTCGACTGTCATGCCACACACGGGATCCTTGACCGGGCGCGTCTTAACTCCGGTCGCTGCCGGGGTGGGACCCTCTCCATGGAGATGGGACGCGCAAGCTGCTGTATTGTCGTTCGTCATGAGGTCCCCTTGTTTGTGGCCGCCACGCGGCGCCAGACATGCCATAATCGCTTGCGCTCCATGGTATGCCCCTGTAGGGTATAGTGCAATGAGGCAGTCACGGG
>NZ_AYXS01000049.1:76775-80201 GCF_000505765.1 Asaia sp. SF2.1
CGAAGACCGCTATTGCGTGGATGTTCTGCTTCAGCTTCGGGCCGCCAAGGCGGCGTTGCATCGGCTCGAGGGGCTTGTTCTGCGCGAACATATCGCGGGCTGCGTCGTGGAGGCGATCGAATCCGGCGATCCGGTGGAACGTCAGGAAAAGATCGGGGAACTGATCGAAACGGTCAGCAAGATGACGGGGTAGATGTGCAAGAAATCGGCGCGACACGGTTGGGACGGTTGCTGGCCTGCCTGCTTCTGCAGGTGGGACTGATGCTGGCGTCCGTCATGCCGGGTCATGCCGCCACGTTGTCTTCTACAGTTGCTTTGGTTACCCAACCGATGGTTGACATGCCAGGGATGCAGATGCCATCCCATACGGATGCGACGACCGCACATTGCAATCATGAACCGTGCCACGACCATCATCCATGTCATCATTGCGGCGATTGCTGCGCCCAGGGTGCCTGCGTCGCCAATTGGCTGATGCCGCCCTCCGTGACCAGGGCGTTTGATTACTCAGGTGTTACGGCACCTTTCGGCCTGTCTCGTTCGGATCGCATCGTCGGTCATGGGTTCGCGCCGGCCCTGCCACCGCCCAGAGAGATGGCCTGATTCTGTTCTGACAGTCTCAGGGCTGGTCATGGACCTATGACCGGCTCCGCCTTCTCTCTTTTGCGGACTATTATTCATGTCAATACGATCCCTTGCGGGACGGAGCGCGATCACGCGCCGCCGTTTCGTCGTCGGGACGGGCCTGTGGGGAGCGGCGCTGGCCCTCCCGCAGGGCAGCGCGAGCGCCTACGCTTCGGTCTATACACCGGCGTCGGGGCGGCCCGACCCGCTGCCTGGTACCCGTTTCGACCTTACGATCGGTTCTGTACCGATCAATATCACCGGTGCGCGCATGCACGCGGTGGGTGTGAACGGCTCCACGCCCGCGCCGATCCTGCGCTGGCGTCAGGATGACACGGTCGAACTGAACGTCACCAACCGGTTGGATGAGCCCAGTTCGATCCACTGGCACGGCCTCCGGGTGCCGGCCCACATGGATGGCGTGCCCGGTCTGAGCTTTGGCGGGATCGCGCCGGGTGACACGTTCACCTATCGCTTCCCGCTGCATCAGAGCGGCACTTACTGGTATCACAGCCATTCCGGCTTCCAGGAGCAGACGGGCCTGTATGGGGCTCTGATCATCGACCCGAGAGACGGTTACGCGCAGCATTTCGACCGCGATTATGTGATGGTATTGTCCGACTGGACCGACGTCGATCCCGAGGACATCGTCTCAAATCTCAAATTCCAGAGCGATTACTACAATTTCCGCCAGCGTACGGTGGGCACGTTCTTCCGTGACGCGCATCGGCAAGGGCTGGGTGCGACGATCCGGGATCGCCTGCAATGGGGTGCCATGAACATGGCACCGACCGACATTCTGGATGTGTCGGGCATCATCTACACCTACCTGATCAACGGCCAGTCTCCCGGGGCAAACTGGACTGGCCTGTTCCGACCGGGCGAGCGCATACGCCTGCGCTTCATCAATGCGTCGGCGATGACGCTGTTCGACGTGCGGGTTCCCGGCCTGACGATGACCGTCGTTCAGGCCGACGGCAATGACGTGGAGCCCATCCCTGTCGATGAATTCCGCATCGGACCTGCAGAAACCTACGATGTGATTGTCGAGCCCACCGCCGATGGACCGTACACGGTCTTTGCGCAGGCCGAGGATCGCACCGGATACGCGCGCGGCACACTCGCCACCCGTCCGGGCCTTGCCGGGCCGGTTCCCCCCATGGACCCGCGCCCGCTGCGCACCATGACCGACATGGGCATGGGGAATATGGACATGAAGGGCGGCATGGCAGGCATGGAGATGGGGAGTCCGCCGGGGAAGCCCGGTGATGCCCCTGCCAGCGGCGGCATGGACATGGATCACATGGATATGAAGCAGGCCAACAGGCCCGGAGCCGCCGCGATGGATATGCCGGGCACGGCGGCTGCGCCGCGGCATAAAACAGAGCTGAAGCCCGGCGTCGCGGTGCAGAGTGTCGCCATGATGCCGATCAACCGGCTGGCGGAGCCGGGCGACGGGCTGGAGAATAATGGTCGCCGCGTTCTGACCTATGCCGATCTGCGGGCCACGATCCCGGGCGCGGACCCACGCCCGCCGTCGCGCGAGATCACCCTGCACCTGACCGGCAGCATGGAACGCTTCATCTGGGGATTTGACGGCAAGAAGTTCTCGGAAGCGGAACCGATTCGTCTGACTTTGGGCGAGCGGGTGCGCTTCGTCCTGATCAACGACACGATGATGGAGCACCCAATCCATCTGCATGGATTGTGGAGCGAACTGGAAAATGGGCAGGGCGAGTGCCGACCCTACAAGCACACGATTACCGTCAAGCCGGGTGAGCGGCTGAGTTACCTGGTCACGGCGGACGAACCCGGGCTGTGGGCGTATCACTGCCACCTGCTCTACCACATGGAGGTGGGCATGTTCCGCACGGTGGTGGTGTCGTGATCCGGGGTCTGATAGGTGGCACGGTCCTTGCCGCTGGACTGGCTACCGCGGTACCTGGCACGGGACGCGCCCAGTCAGTCCCGGCACGCCAGAGCGAAGGAACCCAGGAAGCGCAGACCGCCTCGGCTCCCGCGCCCGTGGTCTATGTCAACGGCATCCAGCCGGTCATGGACCATAACATCTATGTGCATGCGCTGCTCGACCAGTTCGAGGCGCGCTTTGGTGCCGATGGCGGGCAGTTCCGTTACGATGGGCAGGCTTGGTTCGGCACCGACTACGACAAGCTCTGGCTGAAATCCGAAGGCACGGTCGGCACAAACGGCAAGTTCGGTGATGGAGATCATGAGGCCCTCTATGATCGTGCCATCTCCCGGTATTTCGATGTCCAGACTGGCGTGCGTCTCGATATTGACAACGGCCCCACACGGGCCTGGGGCGCGATCGGGGTCGAGGGACTGGCGCTATATTTCTTCAATGTGGAGGCCACGGCCTATTTCAGTGACCGAGGCGCTGCGGGGCGTCTGCAAGGTTCCTACGACATTCTGCTGACCAATCGCCTGATCCTCCAACCCCAGGTAGAGATGAACTTCTATTCCGCGTCCGATCGTGCGCGCGGGGTCGGAACCGGGCTGTCCGATATCGATACGGGATTGCGGCTTCGCTACGAATGGCATCGGAAATTCGCGCCTTATATCGGCGTGAGTTACTCCGGCACGTTCGGTCAGGCCGCCGACATGGCGCGTTCAAGGAATGAGCGTGTCCATGACCTGAATTTCACCTTCGGGATCAGGACGTGGTTCTGACTATTCCTGCCCGATGTGAAATCGTCGCGGGGCGCATTGTGCGCCTTCGCATCCGATAACCAATGATGAGGAAAAGACCAATGCTGACCATTAATTTCAGATCATCGGCCC
>NZ_AYXS01000049.1:80262-84808 GCF_000505765.1 Asaia sp. SF2.1
TTCTGGTAGCACTCCTGGCCACGGTCTCAGTTGCGCATGCCCAGACACCGGTTCCGGCACCAGCCCAGCCGCAGGGCCAGGATATGTCCGGAATGCAGGGTATGTCAGGCATGTCAGGAATGGACCACGACAAGATGAAAATGGACGGCATGCCCGGATCCGGCATGAAGGGGGCAGAGAAAGGCATGAAAATGAAAGGAAAGATGGGGGGATGTATGAAGATGAAGGGCATGGCCATGCCGAACGGTCAGGCAATGGCACCATCGGATAAAAAGATGAAAATGGGCTGCGGCGACATGGGCGACGGCATGAAAATGCCGATGGGCCCGCAGAGCATGCCCGACGCGGTTCATCAGCGCTGATCGGTTCCTGATGGAGCGGGGCGGCGTCATAAGCGTCGCCCCTGGACATGCCCAGGGAGGCACGCATGAAAAGATTAGCCTGGAGTCTCGCCGGCATTCTGCTGGTCGGGATCGGCGCGGGAACGGCCGTCGTTTTCGGTGGTCTGTATGATGTAGGCGCCACCTCGCCGCATTGGCGGCTGACCTATCGTGTTCTGGAAACGGCACGCTTCCATTCAATCCGGCATCACGCCGAGGGCATTACCACACCTGTCGATCTTGAGACGCAGGCACGGCTCGTCGGCGGTGCATCGCATTTTTCGACGCATTGCGCCTCCTGTCATTCCGCGCCGGGCGTCGAGGCCGAGGATATGGCGGAGGGGATGTATCCGAAGCCGCCGGTTTTGAATGATGTGGCGCAACGCTATACGCAAGGCGAACTGTTCTGGATCCTCAAGCATGGCATCAAGATGTCGGGCATGCCGTCCTGGGCGGATCATGGTGATGATGATCTCTGGAACATTGTCGCGTTTCTCAAAAAGCTTCCGGGAATGAACAGTTCCGACTACCAGGCGCTGGTCGCCCAGGCAGGAGCAGCTGGCGGACATCATATGCATCACGACATGGATATGCCGATGCCCCGACAATAGATGCCGCTGGGATAATTGATCGAGATCAAGGAAAATATGCCATACCCCTGTAGGGTAATAACCCGTGCCCTGACGACATCCGGAAAGCGGGCCGGTATGGGCTTTGCCGAGGATGATGGCGTGTTGGAGAAACCATGAGGCGTGTCTTTTTGAGCGTGAGTGTCGTGATCATGACGCTGCTCGTCAGCATGTCCGAGGGATTCGCTCAGGCACCGGGTGAGTCTCCCGCCGTTCCGGCCATGTCCAGCGGCACTATGACGGGGCCTACGACAGGCAGCCCGCCACCTTCGCTGGCGCTGCGGCGGGATCAGCCGGAAGACGATGGGCCGATGGCAGCGCCCCGGGATGCCGGTCATGGCGCCGAGTCGTCCGGCGGAATGGAGACGACCACCGCTCGACCCGACTCAAGTATGTCCGACATGGACGGCATGATGTCGATGGGTGGTGACGAGCATGCAAGCCATCACCCTGGCATGGGCGCGGCGGGGAACCCCGGTGCGCCACCATCCGGGCCGGCGGTGCAGGGCGATATGATGAGCCGCATGCTGCCTCAGGCTGGGCAGGCATTGAGTGCGGTTCCCGGAGCAGACAAGGCCGACGCGGGTTGTTGCGGAGCGCGCGGTCGCACGCCGCTTTATACTTTCATGATGACGCATCCGAAGCTGACCGACGCCGAACGTCAGATGCTGGCCGATATTGCGGCACAGAGGCTTCAGGACGGTCTTCGCGAAGTCGGCGCCGCATCGGTCGATGCCGCTCAGTCCCTGTCGTGGGAGACGATGCGTCGATCCAGCCAGCATCTCCATGAAGGCGTTGCGTTGCTCGATAGCGGAATGGCCGCGCGCGCGGCCGCGACCGGCCTCGTGAATCCTCAAATGGTGGCATTCAACTGGTTCACGGCACAGATGGGTCTGCCGACAGTCGCGGCGAGCCAGCAGAACGGCCTGTTTTTCGGATTGACGCCGGCCCACCTGGTGTTCATGACGATCCTGATCCTGGTATCGATCGCTCTGCTGATCTTGCAGGTCCTGCGGTTGCATCGCGTGCAAGAGATTCTCAGGACCACCACGGCATTCGCACCGAAACCAACGGTCCCGCCCACGCCACCATCGTCGACCGGCGGCGGTCCAACACCTCCTGTTCCGCCGCCTCCCCCTGTACCGGGACCAGGCGGTGGAACGGCCACTCCGATCGTCGGCGCACCTCGACACGGCCTCTGGCGTGGCGGTCTGAAAGTGGCCCGGATCATTCGGGAGACACCGGCGATCGTGACGTTCTATCTAGTTCCGGCCGATGGGGGGCGGATTCCCTTTGACTTCAAACCCGGCCAGTTCGTGCAACTCACCATCGAGCCGACGTCTGGCAAGCCCGCGAGCCGGTCCTATACGATCGCATCGTCGCCGGGGCAGGTCGAACATCTCGAACTAACGATCAAACGCGAGGAACATGGGTTGGTCTCGCGCTACCTGCACGACACGGTCAAAGAGGGTGATCTTTTAAAGATCGCGGGTCCATCGGGTATGTTCACCTTTACGGGTGACGAGGCAGACTCGATCGTCCTGCTGTCCGGCGGCGTAGGCATCACACCGATGATGGCGGTCCTGAGATACCTGACCGATATCGTCTGGCCTGGCGAGATCTACTTCGTCTATTCCGCTCATGCCAGCATCGACTATGTGTTTCGCCAGGAAATCGAGTGGCTGGAACGTCGCAATGACAAACTGCACGTTATTGCCACCATGCGGCGGTCGCCGGGGACAGAGTGGTCGGGGCCGGAAGGGCGCATCACGAAGGAACTGCTTCAGCAATCGGTGCCAGATCTCACAAACCGGCGTATCCATGTCTGCGGCCCACCCGGGATGATGGCAAGCATGAGAGCGTTATTGACGGATCTCGCTGTGCCGGAAGCCAATGTTCATAGCGAGGCATTCGGACCAGCCGCGATGAAGGCCGAACCTGCGGTCGGGCCTGTGGCGGCCCCCTCATCCCCGGCCGTTACGCCTGCCGCAACGACCATTACGTTTTCCACTTCAGGGAAATCGGCTCCGTTGCAACTGGATGAAACGGTTCTCGACGCGGCTGATGCGGCAGGTGTCAATATTCCATCCTCCTGTCGATCCGGTATCTGCGGCATGTGTACGACTCACCTGCAGCAAGGTGAGGTGACGATGGCGGTCGAGGATGGGCTCGATCCGGCTGACAAGGCCAAGGGTTTCATCCTGGCCTGTCAGGCGAAGACCACGGGTGGTCCGCTGGTCGTGGAGGCGTGATGCAGGAGCGCAGCGAAATCATTGTCGGCGCCCTGGTCGTCCTGCTGGTGCTGTTCCCGCTGGGCTTTCTGGTGCATGTCGCGCCACGCTTTCCTGGGAGTCTGGCTGGCAGCCTGATTGGCATTTGCGCCGCCATCCTGATGCTGGTGCCGCTGATTTACGTAGCGGGCAAACGCATTCCCGTCGTGCATCGTTATTTCGCGCCGCGTGTCGAGAGCCGAACCCTTCTGTCGGTGCATATCTATGCTGGCGTCCTTGCACCCATTTTGGGCCTGATCCACGCCGCCCATAAATTCGATAGCCCGATGGGGATCTCGCTAACCGGCATCATGCTCGTCCTCGCTATTAGTGGCTATGTCGGGCGCTACATGTTGATCCAGATCGGGCGCGGATTGCGCGGTCGCACCCAGGAACTGGCCCAACTGCGCACGTCTCTGGCAGATGCCGGGGTGGCGCATCTGATGCCCGAGACGCCGGATGTGCCCCATAATATCGTCCAGCGCCTTTTTCTGACCTCGGCCTATCCCGGTACGCGGGGTACATCGGATCGCGAGGCCACGATTGCCTCGGCGCTGGCCGATGTTGAGTATGCGGTCAGGTCGGAGAGGGTGGCGAACGCACTGTTCGGGCGTTGGCGCAAGATTCACGTCATCCTTGTGGTCATCCTCTATTTTCTGCTGATTCTGCATATCTGGTCAGGCCTGTATTACGGGCTGAGGTGGCTATGAAGCCCGCTGTCATACTCTATACGGTCTTTGCGCTTGCGGCTCTGATCGTCGGACTGGTTGTGCCCCTTGCCGTGCATCGTTCCGGCAGTAACGCAGTTCCTGGTTGGGAAGGGTTGGTGAATCCCGGACCGATCTCGAAAGCGCACCAGTTTATCGCGGGCCAGTGCGAGACATGTCACAGGCCTTTCACAGGTGTGGTGACCAATAACTGCGTGACCTGTCATTCTCTGGCGTCGTTCGCCGACAAGCAATCCACCCGGTTTCATGTCGCGGCGACGCAATGTACGTCCTGTCATGTGGAGCACGGTGAGCGGCCACATATGACCGTGATGGATCATAGTGCATTGACGAGGGCGGATTTCTGGTCAGACACCGTTGCGCAACTTCGCTCGGCCGGGCTGGTTGGAGCGTCGCCGATTCCGGGAAGCGCTGCGGCTATTCCGACTGATCATCGACTTGACCGTGATGCCGTTCTCCATCTGAATTGCGCAAGCTGTCACTCCAACGTGGATCCTCATCGCGCCCGCTTTGGTCCTGATTGCGCGAGTTGTCACTCC
>NZ_AYXS01000049.1:84875-92854 GCF_000505765.1 Asaia sp. SF2.1
CCTGTCACAAGGCGCCGCCCAGCCATTACATGATGCATTTCAAAATGATTTCGCAGCACGTCGCGCATCAGGATGCCCCGGTGGAGCATTGCTATGCCTGCCATACCACCGATGCATGGAACAATATTCGAGGGTATGGATGGTATAAGCACCATTAAATCTTACGAAATTTGCGTCAGAATATCGCCATTTAACGCGCGTGTGTGATGATGAAATCACTAGAAGCGGCGACATTGCCCAAAAAAGATATTGTAAATCAGAAAATATATCGAACGTTACGTATGATTATTTCGCACGTCGTAAACCTTTGAAGAAAGCAGTTGGCTTACTCTGGCCCGAATAGGGTTATTTCCAGGTTACGGCTAGATAGAAAAATTGACATTTCTTCAAAAAAATCTATAATTATTAGGACACTCCTAGAAGGGTTCAGGCTTTACTATATGCTTACCATTGATGATGGCGGAGGAACGTTATGATCGCATACTTGAGGAATTCGTTTAAAATAACGACGTGTATCTCTTTGATCGCTTTGCTTTCTGCATGTGGCACGACGACAGATCGTCGACTCACTGAGGACGAACAAAGTTGCCGGAGCATGGGGCATACTCCGGGAACGGCTGAGTTCAAGAACTGTCTGGCGGATTTAAATGCCAGAAGGTGTGCCACTTCCCGGCAAAAGGGGTGGGGCGAACATCACGATGCATCGCTGGACTGCACAAGATTGCCCTGAATACGCCGTTTATTATGTTGTGAAACATCGTTTGTGTATATCATTATATAATTAATAGGTGTCATGATGTCGCGATCCGGCTTGAGTCAGAAGCGCCGAATGGTGAGGCGTCGTTTTTGTTTGAGACATTCGGTAGCTTTTTCTGTGGATTACGGGTGGTCTAACATATTCTGTCGACGGTGCGGTTCATGTTGGTGTTCTGACTCGGATACAGATCGGACATCGCATCTTTTGTGATGTATACTGCGAGTACACATGTCCAGTTTCGGGGAGCAGATAACACAGGCTGGACGACCGACAAGAGGACGGTTAGCGACTTAATCGGCCTCGGGTTTTTCATGAAAAGTCAGAGGGTGGGAGTGATTTCATGACGGATTCAGGGGTGGGAGAGAGGCTTCCGCCCGTCCGTCACGGAGTGTTCCGCCATGGCGAGCGCCATCCAGAAAATCGCTCTCAATGCGTCCCGTGATATCCCTTTCAACAAACTGGTGCTGTCGCAGTCCAATGTGCGGCGTGTGAAGGCCGGCCTGTCGATCGAGGAACTGGCCCGCGACATCGAACGTCGCGGGCTGCTCCAGAGCCTCAACGTACGCCCTGTTCTGAACGATGATGGGACGGAGACAGGTTCCTACGAGGTGCCGGCTGGCGGCCGTCGCTTCCGCGCGCTCGAACTGCTGGTCAAGCAGAAGAAACTGGCCAAGACTGCCCCGGTGCCCTGTGTCGTGCGCGAGGCCGGATCGGCCATTCTCGCCGAGGATGATTCCCTGGCCGAGAACGTGCAGCGCGTGGCGCTGCATCCGCTGGACCAGTTTCGTGCCTTTCGGGACATGCTGGAGAAGGGCATGTCCGAGGACGAGATCGCCGCCGCGTTCTTCGTCGTGCCCACCGTGGTCAAACAGCGCCTGCGCCTGATGACCGTGTCCGACAAACTGCTCGAGATTTACGAGCAGGACGGCATGAAGCTCGATCAGCTCATGGCGTTTTCCATCAGTGATGACCATGCCCGTCAGGAGCAGGTCTGGGAGATTATCGCCCAGAGCCATAACCGCGAGCCCTATCTGATCCGCCGCATGCTGACGGAAAAAACCGTGCGCGCATCGGATCGCCGCGTGCGCTTCGTCGGGCTGGATGCCTATCTCGCTGCCGGTGGCCATGTCATGCGTGACCTGTTCGAGGCCGATGACGGCGGCTGGCTGCAGGATCCGACCCTCCTCGACCGGCTGGTGATGGACAAATTGGCTGGGGCGGCCGATGACATCCGCGCCGAAGGCTGGAAGTGGGTCGAGACGGCGCTGTCCTTCCCGTGGGGACACACGCGGGGCTTCGCGAGGATTGAAGGCTCGCCGGTTGTGCTCTCGGAAGAAGAAGCCGCCCGTCTAACCGCTCTGCACAGCGAGCAGGAAGCCATCGAGGCGGAATACGCACAGGCCGATGAGTTCCCCGACGACGTCGATACCCGGCTGGGGGAGATCGAACAGGCTATTGAGGCGCTGGAAGAACGCCCTGTGTCCTTCGATCCGGCGGAGGTGGTCCGGGCAGGGGCCTTTATCAGCCTGGATACTGATGCCACGCTGCTGGTCGAACGGGGCTTCGTCCGCCCTGAAGATGTGCCGGCGGAGCCCGAGGACGGCCCGGATACACCCGAGGGTGATGATGACGCGGTCGTCCATCACGGCGCGGGTGATGACGTCGAAGGAACTGGGACGGAAGGCGCCCCCGGCACCGAGCCCGAAGAGGAAGATGGGCTGAAGCCGCTGCCCGACCGCCTGCTGACAGAGTTGACGGCCTGGCGCACGCTGGCCCTGCGTGACGCGTTCGCCGGCAATCCGCACATCGCGTTGACCGAACTGCTCCACACGCTGGTGCGCGATCTCTACTGGCAGGTGTCGGGCGCGGATTGCCTGGAAGCCTATGTCCGGGAAATCCCGCTGCGGGTGCATTCGCCAGACATGCCGGGCAGTGTTCCCGCTCATGAACTTCGCCAGCGCAACGAGGGCTGGAAGCATGATCTTCCCGATGACGAGGATGCACTCTGGCAGTGGCTCGACGGGTTGGATGATACCAGTCGCCTGGCCCTACTGGCGCATTGCCTGTCTTTTGGCGTCAACGCGCTGCATGAATCGTCCCATGGTCCGTCTCTGGCACGTAGCGTCAGGGAGCGCCTGGCGCGAGCCGGCCGGCTGGCGACAGTGCTCCAACTCAATCCGGCCGAAGCGGGATGGCAGCCGACGGTGGAGAACTATCTCGGCCGTGTCACCAAGGCGCGTATCCTCGAAGCCGTACGCGAAGCACGCGGCGATGAGGCAGCGGCCCGCATTGCGCATCTCAAGAAAATGGACATGGCCAGTGAGGCCGAGCAGTTGCTGGACGGCTCCGGCTGGCTGCCCGAAGCATTGCGAACTGCTGGTTTGACCGACGGTCATCAGAAACAGGTCGCTGTTATCCCCATCGAAACCGCCACGAATATCGCGGCCGAATGACGGGCGCCTCGTAATTCATGACTCCGAACCTAACCGGCCCTGGCTTCGGTCAGGGCCGTCCTGCTGATCCAGGAGAAACAGGACATGACCAATCCAGGAAATACGCCTGAACGGGCCGATACCTTCACCGCCTTTTCCGAGCATTATGAGGCCTATCGGAAACGGCAACAGGAATTTGGAGCAGTCAATCGCAAAGCACTGTTTGATTGCCTTGATGCTGCTGGGATCGAAACAGCGGTGGTCACCTTCGATGGTTGCGGAGATAGCGGCCAGATCGAAGATATGGCGGTCACTCCGGAAACCGATAATACGGTTCTGGAAAACTGCATGCCTTACATCTCTGTCGACTGGCAATGTGCCACGTCGAAAACTGATGATTGCAGCGTCAAGGATGTCATTGAGAACGTCTGCTACGACCTGCTTTCCGAAGCGCACGGTGGTTGGGAAAACAATGATGGTGCGTATGGCGAGTTTACCTTTGACGTCGCGGGACGGTCCATCGCCCTGGAGTATAACGAGCGTTACACCGCCGTCGAAAACTACGGCCATGAATGGACGGAGGAAGGGCACCATGGCGCATAGTTATCATCATGCCCTCTCCTCTGTGCGGAAATGGGGCGGTACGGTAGAGGATTACCTGCCGTTGCATACATGGTTCGATGAATCGAAACTGATCACGGCGGACTTCCGGCACCGGGCGCTGCGACACCATGCGGAAGGCATCTTCCTTGCCGAAAAACTGTTCGGTGTCACACTCACGCTTTCGACCGGGCGGGCAGTGCCGACCCGGCTGATCGGCGAACAGCACGTCCGGGAAGATTTCGGGTTTATCCCGAGCTTTGCGGACTGGGTGAAGGAAATCCGACCCTGTCCATGGATGGGACGCGCCAGGCCTCTCGATGTAGAGCATGAAACACCGCACAGTATGAGCTGATGCGGGATTTCGAGAAAGCGGCTTCCGTTATCCGGAAGCCGCTTTTTTCGTGCCGGTCCGGCCGGGAAGGAGTGAGAGGGCGGCTTCGCCTCTGATGCCGAATATCCGGCAAGAGAGGAGAGTCCCCATGTCCGCTTCCATTCTGTCTTCCGCCCGCACGGGCTTCCGGATTGATCCCTCCCGTGGCGAACGCAGCGCCCGCGTATCGTCCGAATGGTTCTCGCGCCCCGATGACGAACGCTATCTGTCGCTGTCCGACCTGCATGCTGCCACGCTGGCGCGGGCAGACCGGGCCACGGCCCGCACGGTGGAAAGCCGCGCCATCCGCGTCGAGGCCTCGCGCGACAATGTCGAGCGTCTGACCCTGACCGTGCCAGGACAGCATGAGCCGATCGCGCCGACGCATTGGTCCTTCGGCCAGATGTGCAGCCTGGTCAGCGCGCCGTCCTCCTATCTGCGCGACCTGCCGGCACCGCTGGCGGCGATCAATCTCCAGCACGGGCTGCTGTCGCACCGCGCCGAACTGGTGAAAACGCTGGAGACCGAAGACGGACGGGTAGAACTGCGCGCCGTGACCGGTCCGGATTATGGCCGCATCTGGGATCACGAATTGGTCGGGGCGGTGCGCAAGATCGCGGGTGACGGCACAGGCGATACCAACTGGAAGGTGCCGGGCGTCATCGACTGGGCCACCATGACCCATAATCCCTACGTCGATATCACCAAGGAAACTACGACGCTGTATGCGTCAGACAGGGACGTGTTCCTGTTCCTCGTGGATGATACGCATCCCATCGAGGCCGGACGCCTGCCCAATGGCGATCCCGATCTCTATTTCCGGGGTTTCTACGCCTGGAATTCGGAAGTCGGCAGCAAGAGCCTAGGCATTGCGTCATTCTATCTGCGCGGGGTGTGTCAAAACAGGATGTTGTGGGGCGTGGAAAATTTCGAACAGATCACCATCCGGCATAGTAAGTTCGCGGCCTCGCGCTTCGTGCATCAGGCGACACCAGCACTACGGAATTTCGCCACTGCCAGCCCGGCCTCGTTCGTCTCCGGCATTCAGGCCTCGCGTCGGGCGCTGGTCGCGAAAACAGATGAAGACCGCGAAAGTTTCCTGCGTCGTCGCGGGTTCTCGAAACCGGAAACCGCAAAGATCATCGAAACCGTGCTGCACGAGGAAGGCCGCAAGCCCGAGAGTGTGTTCGATTTCGTGCAGGGGATTACGGCGCTGGCGCGGACAAAGGCCAACCAGGACACGCGGCTGGATCTGGAAGAGAAGGCCCGCAGGCTGATGGAGCGTGCTTCCTGAAAGCCGCTTTTCTGTCTTTCCGTAAAGACGTTTTTACGAGCCCGGCCACTGCGCCGGGCTTTTTCGTTTCGGGAGTCATTCCGATGGCTGATTTCTTCACGCATTTCTCGTGCGTTCTCGATGTGGGTACGGTGGAAAACGCTGCCAAGGCGCTCGATCTCTACAATGAATTCATGGACGAACTGGCGGCGGAAGACCCGCCATCTGATGGGTTCCGGCTTTCTGTAGAACCGGAATATGGTGGCACCAAGCTTTGGATGCGCGATGAGGTGACTGGCGATCCGCATCAGGTCGTGGAATTCGTGCTACGCTGTGCGCGGGCCTTCCGGCTTCGGGGCCGATGGGGATTCCAGTGGGCCAATAGCTGTTCACGTCCCCGGATCGGCGCCTTCAGCGGCGGTGCGCATCTGCTTGACCTTGGCAGGCGCAAAACGATTTCATGGATGACCACCGATCGCTGGCTGGCGATCGCCCTGGACGGAGGCAATCCCGACACAGGAGGGCAGGGCGATGACCTTGCATGATGCAGGCGATCTCGCCCGTCGTCTGGCGGAGAACGCGGAGGCGGTGTGCCGGCAGTATCTGTCCGCCGGTCGCCGTCACGGCAATTACTGGCTGGTCGGTGACGTGCGCAATACGCCCGGCCGGTCGCTGTTCGTCCGGCTCCACGACACCGCCAACGGCAGGGCGGGAAAATGGACGGACGCTCAGTCGGGTGAGCATGGCGACCTGCTCGACGTGATCCGCGAAAGCCTCGGCCTGGTGGATTTCCGCGACGTGGCCGACGAGGCACGCGCCTTCCTCAGCCTGCCGCATCCTGACCCAGTGCCGCCGTCACAGGACCGACCTGCCCGTGAGCGTGCTTCCGCCAGTTCTTCCGAAGCGGCACGACGGCTCTGGGCCATGTCCGGGCCGATCATAGGCACATCCGTAGACGCGTATCTCCGTAGACGCGACATTACGCTTTTGCACGGAACCGAAGCCCTGCGCTTCCATCCGCGTTGCTTTTACCGCCCGGACGAGGACGGTCTGACCGAGACCTGGCCCGCCATGATCGCCGCTGTCACCGACCTCGACGGCACTCTGACCGGTGTGCATCGCACCTGGCTGGCGGCGGACGGCCGTGGCAAGGCACCGGTCGACCATCCGCGCCGTGCCTTGGGCGGGCTGCTCGGTCATGCCGTGCGCTTCGGGGTGGCATCCGACGTGCTCGCCGCCGGGGAAGGCATCGAGACGGTGCTTTCGCTGCGGCAGGTTCTGCCCGATCTGCCATTGGCCGCCTGCCTGTCTTCGGCACATCTCGCTGCCCTGATCTTTCCGCCGCTGCTACGCCGTCTCTACGTCCTGCGCGACGACGATCCGGCCGGGGATCAGGCGCTGGCGACGCTGCACGCCCGCGCGGGTGACGCCGGGATCGAACTGATCGGCCTGTCGCCACGGCTGGGCGATTTCAATGATGATCTCCGTGCGCTGGGACGCGGCGCGCTGCGGGCGATCCTGCATCCGCAACTCGCGCCAGCGGACGTGGCACGCTTTCTGGAGGCCGCCGATACCTGAGCGGGCCGGAAAGAGGAGTGGGGGGGCCGTCTTCTGTCGGCGGGCCTGTCCTGCCTCCCGTCCGGCAGGTCCGCGCCCCGGCCTTTCAAGTGGGGAGCGGGCGTCAGCCGGGCCGGGCCTTCAATGGCGTGAGCCGGCTATTTTCCGTCGCGCCCTGTGGGGGCGCTTTACATCGCGAGGCAAAATAGCCGGCCCCCTGCCATCCTTCGCTGTGCTGCGGCCGCGCGCCAGCGCGCGGTTCCGGCCCGTCCCTGGTCTGCCGCTGTCCGCCCCCGGAAAGGCCGCGAAGGGCGCAGCCGGAGACCTGGGAGGACAGCCTCATGACCCGCATGACCGACGATTTCGAACCGCCGCACGCCGCTTCATCCACCGCGCATGTGCTGACCGAACTCCAGATGTATGGCTACCGTCCCTTCGCGGACGAGCCGGACCCCAGGCCGCTACCCGAAGCGCAGCGCATCGGGGGTGCTGTGGCCGACATCTTCGACGCCATCGCTGCGACGCTGACCGACACACGGCTGGAAGCCGATCTCGAAGCATTGCTCTGGTCCACCGTGAACATCTTCCACCGCATGGTCGGCCAGGTTGAGCGTGAGCTTGACCGCAACGAGCAGGCGCAGAAACGGAGCCAGCAGGAACAGGATGGCAGCGAGATCCGCTCGGTGGAACTGGAGCGGCTGATCGCCGAAGGGCTGACCCTGATCGAGCGCCGCAACGCCTACGAGATCTTCCGCGACGAGGCGCAGGAGCAGTTCGAGCGCCTGACCCTGAGCGCGTGGCGTCCGAAGGCCGGCTCGCTGGTGTCACGTCGCACCATGACGGCCTCCATGATCGACAGCCGCGATTTCCTCAACGCCCGACGCCGCGCCGAGGGCGAGTTGCTGGTCCCGCCCGGCCCCAAGGTGGTCGTGACCGGGGGCCTGGACTTCGACGACCATATCCTGATCTGGGACCGGCTGGATAAGG
>NZ_AYXS01000049.1:92898-93051 GCF_000505765.1 Asaia sp. SF2.1
TGCGGGCCAAGCATCCCGACATGGTGCTGCTCCACGGTGGCTCGCCCAAAGGTGCTGAGTTCATTGCCTCACGTTGGGCCGATCACCGCGATATCGTGCAGATCGCCTTCAAGCCGGACTGGACCAGGCATGCCAAGGCGGCGCCCTTCCGTC
>NZ_AYXS01000049.1:93106-95070 GCF_000505765.1 Asaia sp. SF2.1
GTAACGATGCGCTGCTCGACACTATGCCGATCGGCGTCATCGTCTTCCCCGGTTCAGGCATCCAGGAAAATCTGGCCGACAAGGCAAAGCGGCTCGGTATCCCGGTCCTGCGGTTCGGAGGCGGCGCGTGAGCGCTCTCTCCTTCCCCGCAAGCCAGCGTCTCAGGCAAGAACCTCAAGACCGTGCTTCTGAATGACGCTCAACAGCTTGAGCGCCATCCCGCTCGGCCGTTTGGCGCCGCTCTCCCACTTCTCGACCGTGCTTTCGCTCGTGTTCAGATACCGCGCGAAGACCGGCTGGCTGACATTGTTCGCCTCGCGGAGACGCTTGATCTCGATCGGCTCGATCGCAGGGGGCACCACCAGATGGCGCGTGTCAAAATCACGCATCGTCGCCTTGTCGAGCGCGCCGACCTTGTGCAGCATTACCGCCCCGGAATGAATGGCCTCGGAAATGTCGCTCCGGAAGCTATTTTTTCTCTTCATCGCCATGGCATATCTCCGTCAGGTCTCGATCCTTCAAAAGCCGTTCGACCTGTTCCCCGGTCAGCACGGCATAGGCTTTGGCGAGGGTCCGGAAGTCTTCCAGTTCATCGCTATCGATATTGTCCCGGTCCTTCTTCGCGAACAGATAGGCGTAGATCCAGTATCGACCGCCTTTCGCAAGAATAATGCTGCGATGCAGGTTCTTGTTCAGGCGCTTCTTGAAGACACCACCACCCAGATCGACGGCCTGACCCTTCATGACCTCCCGGATCGCTTTGCAGAGTTCATCGTCTTTGATGCGAGCTTTCCGGGCCGCCCTGGCGAACCAGGCGGTCTTGAATGCCCGCTGGGATGGCTCGGCATTGGTCATGACCTCCTATGTAGCACCAGGTGCTATGGATCGCAAGGTTCTTCGCAACGCCACCGGATCACGGGGGAAGGCAATAACGCTCGACCTGATTGACCGCAACGTCCGCATACCAGCGATAGATTTCGATGATATCGTCACCGGCGGGACGTAAGCCGCGCGGATTTTCGTTCCGGTCACCGTATCATCTGCGCTATAATGCGGGTTGCGCCGTGGTGGTGGTGGCAGGCGCGACCGTCCGACATTGTCGGTTGCACGGAGACCGCCGCCATGTTCATCCTTGCTCCCTTCCTGCTCGTCGCCGGCATTGGCTTCCTGTGCTGGTTGTTCTTTACCGTGGCAGTCTTCGCCCTGCCCTGCGCCATGGGTCTGATGGCCGGGTTCTGGGCGTATGGTGCGGGTGCTGGTGTTGTCGGCGGGATCATCGTCGGTTTCGTCGCGGGCGCTGCAACCTTCGTTATTGGCCAAATCGCCTTCGCCTTGGTGCCGTGGATGTGGCTCAAGCTGCTGATCGTCCTGCTCTATACGGTGCCCGCCATTATCATGGGCTACAGCACGACACATGGGATCGCCCAGATGCTGATGCCGTCTCCGGCGTGGCAGCTCTTTTTCTCCATCATCGGCGCGATCGCGGTGGGCGTCACCGCTTTCATCCGCTTTACAACCGTGGCCCCACCCGGACCGTCCGGCGGCAATATCGCGCGGGTCTGACACCGCTCTGGCAACCGGCGAGGCAGGACAGGATCGGGGGCTTTCGCATCTGGCCGCCTCGCTGTCAGGAGGGTATGGCAGGAGCGATCGATGAGGCCCTGATTGCAGCATATTGGCTGAAGGTGCTCTTTCCCTGGAGCGTGGACGTCCAGCGCTTCCTGTCAGCATCGGCCGGTGGAATCCCGGAAGGCAGGGCGTGTCCGTGCGAAACGCAGTCCCGGAACGGGGCGTGTGCAGGGTCGGAAGCAGGGCATGACGATGCCTTCCCCTTCCTGGCCGACACTTGCGTGGGGCGCGGGTGGCCATAGTCTCCGTGATGTGTGCTCTGTCGGGCCGCGCACGCATGCCGCCTCTCAAGATGGCTGATCTAGCCGAAGGTCGGCTGCGCCTCGATCGGCCAT
>NZ_AYXS01000049.1:95112-95245 GCF_000505765.1 Asaia sp. SF2.1
GGCGCAACAGCGGTCCATAATTTTCTTCCCCTGACGGCTGCGCCGTCATTCCTCGCGAAACAAGAAAATTCCGTCCCGCCGTCCTCCGCTGCGCTTCGGTCCCTACGGGATGCGCCGCCGCTCGCCTCCGTCT
>NZ_AYXS01000049.1:95323-95475 GCF_000505765.1 Asaia sp. SF2.1
GTCCGATCGCCATCGAGGCCGCAATGGTGCGGGCTCGGTAACAGAGATCACGGAGCAGTATCATGGCTACCATCGGCACCTTCAAGAAAGTCGGCAACGGATATAACGGCGAGATCGTCACCCTCTCGCTCCAGACCCCCAACGTCCGCATC
>NZ_AYXS01000049.1:95536-95690 GCF_000505765.1 Asaia sp. SF2.1
GCCCCCGAGACCACGCGCCTGAACGAAAATGCCCCCAGCCACCGCGTCTTCGTCGGCCGGGTCGAGATCGGAGCGGCCTGGTCCCGGCGCTCCAACGAGGGGCGCGACTATCTGAGCCTCAAGCTCGACGATCCGAGCTTCAACGCCCCGATCT
>NZ_AYXS01000049.1:95774-98143 GCF_000505765.1 Asaia sp. SF2.1
TCGCCAACCTCTTCGATGACGAGGACGGCGAGGGCTACAGCCTGATCTGGTCCCGCCCCAACGGCCGCCGCAACGGCGACTGAGGTGCCAGCGATCCCCCGCCCGGCCGGTCCGGGTGGGGCCTTCGCATGACCGATCGCGAACCGGCGGGTGGGCGCACCAGTCGCGCCGCGCCCAATCTGCCAATGTGTGGGCAAGAAAGGGGAACAGGGCTTCCCTCAGCCTTCCCATTGTACCATGCCCGGCGTGAACCGCCTCAAGGACGCGCGGTCCCCCCAATTTTGCCCGGCGCACCCTACGGGCACACCAGACAAAATCGGCTCCCCCGCGCGCCGCTGGGGCGGTCGCCTGCGGCGATCCTTGACCCGATTCACGCGCGCATGAGGCGACGGCCTGTCTTCGAAAAACGAAAGGAGCAGGACGATGACCACGCTACACGACCAGATCCAGATGCTGCGCGCCGAACTGACCAGCTTTCACCTCAGCCGTCGTGAGCGGGCCAAAATCGAGCGTGAACTGAACCAGGTATGCGCGCAATTCGCAGCAAAATGCCACGACGGGGAGGCCTCCGCGTAAGCGGGGGTCTTTTCGTCTGGTCGCCCGTACCGACGGCGGACCCCACTGACGGTCCTATCAGAAGCAGGACGCCGGTGTTTCCTCACTATCCAACTGAAAGAACGATATTGAATCTCCATTATACGACTATTATAGTCGTATTTCTGGTGTGCATGCCCTGCATGTCGGATGTGATCATGGATGATCACTGGCCGACAGGTAAGGGCGGCACGGGCACTCCTGAACTGGACACAGGAACGGCTCGCTGAAAAAGCCCTCGTAGCATTGACCGCGCTCAAGCGCCTTGAATCCGAGCGTGGCCTTGGTGTCCATGAGGGCACGATCGACCAGGTCCGCCGCGCGCTGGAAGCAGCGGGCATCCTGTTCATCGAGTCCGGGCAAGGGCGTGGTGTCATGTTTCTTCACGAGACTTCCGATCCACAGACGCGACAGGATGCGGGCCGTCGCAGACGCGCGCCGTCCTGATCGGCCTGGCCGCGCAGCCTTCCCACTCGGCCCCGCGTTGTTTTTTGCGTCAGCGCGGAACCGTCGAACGGTCGTCATTCCACGAATTTGTTATCGAACCGATCCAACAGCGCTATCACGAGGGATCGTCATGACCCACCCATCCTTCCAGGATCACCCGCCTCTGACGGCGCGTGTGAACGCCTATGACGAGCAGCATCTCGACCTTTATCTCCGCCTCCTGATCGCCGACGAGGAAGGTGCCGACTGGCGCGAAGTCGTTGCGGTGCTGTTCAAAATCGATCCTGTCTGTGAACCCGTGCGCGCCAGGGCTGTTTACGACAACCATCTTGCACGGGCGCGCTGGATGACCAAAGCCGGCTACCGGCATTTGCTGGAGCCGCGCCTGCAATAGCCGGGCTTCGCCGGCCCACGCGCTGGTCCCCCACGGCACTCTCCCCAATAGAAAATCAGGGTCTATGCGCTCGCGGTTCCGATCCGGCTAATTGAGGCTGCCCCCTTGCCGTATGAGGGGCCAGACAGGGAGGTCACCATGCCGACATCCTTCTGGCGTTCACAGGAAATACGCGACCGTATCAGCACTCTGGACCGTTCCGGTTTCGCCGTCGAGTTCCTGCGCCGCAACGCGACGTACCGTCGCGAGTATGCCCGCCTGCAACGACGCATCGCCCGCCGGGCAACGGACGCCGCCGCAGAGCGCGCGGCGTTCGCCGAACGCTGGGGGTTGGGCTTTTGTCCATGCTCCCGATGAACCCGCCCGCCGCGGCCGCATGGTCTGGAGGCCCGAGGTCTCCCCGGCCACGCTGATTCTCACGCCGGCACCCTCGGGTTTCGCGACGGTGACCCCGATCGAACCCGCCATGCTGGGGAATATCCTGGCCCGTCACGACGATGCGGATGGCGGGTGGCTTACGATCGGCGACGCGGTTGGCGATCTCTTTCTTCGGCTTCTGGACCCTTCGGCCTTGCAACGCCCCGCCGTGCTGCTGCCGCTGGACGCTGCCGGCGAGCTTCGTCTCGACGTGGCGTTGCGCTTTTTCCGGCATCTGCGTGGCAGCCGCGTTGCCCTGCTTCCACGCGCGCTCCAGCTCACGCCGCTCCAGCGTGCGCGGCAGATTCAGCTTCTGATCGCCTTCGACATTCAGGAAATTGGTGGCGGCCCACGTGAGGTCGCCATAGCCGCCGGCCGTTCATGGCAGGCGATTTTACCTTCCATCGAGTGGAAGAACACTGCGGCGCGGCGCTTTGCGGATCGCCTGATTCAGGACGCAGAGAACCGGGTAAACGGCGGTTACCTGGATTTCTTACACGGCAAATAGCATCAGCCG
>NZ_AYXS01000049.1:98310-103954 GCF_000505765.1 Asaia sp. SF2.1
CAAAACCGGACGGAGGCATATCATGCTCAACAGACCCACGCCCTCACCGGCGCGCTATCTGCGCACCCATGAGGCTGCGCAAATTCTCGGACTTTCGCCGCGCACACTGGAAAAATATCGCTGCCACGGTACAGGACCGACGTTCCGCAAGCTTGGTGGTCGCGTCGTCTATCTGATCGATGACCTCGACGTATGGGCAGCCGCCGGTGCGTGCAAATCCACCTCCGACCCGAATTATGACGCGGCGCGTGCCGCCGGGCATGACCCACGATGAATGCCGCGCCGGGTATTCCGCGTTCCAGGCGCGCAAGCGAACGCAACAGGCTCGACCCGTTCGTGGTCTCCGGCGGGGATGCCAGCCCGCGCGATCAGCGCGACCTGATGGAGCGACCGTTCTTCTCGCTCGCGAAGACAAAGCGCACGGTGCCGATCTTCTATGAAGCCGGTGACGTCCGTGTCGAAGTCTTCGGCATGCCCGACCATGGCATGGCGACGATCTGGGACGCCGATGTGCTGATCTGGGCCGCCAGCCAGATCGTCGAGGCGGAAAATCTTGGTCTTACGACATCGCGCTTCCTGCGCTTCACGCCCTATCAGCTTCTGAGCAGTATCGGGCGTCAGACGGGAGCGCGGGATTATGGGCTACTCAAGGCGGCACTGACCCGGCTCCAGTCCACCGTGGTCGCCACTACGATCCGCAACGGCCAGAACTGGCGCCGTCAGCAGTTCTCCTGGATCACCGAATGGGAGATCTGTGCCAGCCAGACGGGCCGCGCCGCTGGTGTCGAGATCGTCATTCCCGAATGGTTCTATCGCGGCGTGATCGACCGCTCGCTCGTGCTTGCCATCGACCCGGCCTATTTCCGCCTCACCGGCGGCATCGAACGCTGGCTCTATCGCATCGCCCGCAAGCATGCTGGCCGCCAGCGTGCGGGCTGGACCTTCGAGATCGCCCATCTGCATGCGAAATCCGGCAGCCTGGTGCGTGTCTCGGATTTCGCCATCCAGATCCGGCATATCGCCGCCCGCCAGTCGTTGCCCGGCTATCGCCTGGGCATCGAGCGCGACGGCGCGCGCGAATTGCTCCGCATCCTGCCGGCCGACTTATCCACAATTCCTGTGGATAACCATGTGAATGGTATCGGGATTTCACACGCAACCCTTATCGGGACATCACACGCAGGACTATCGGGACTTCGCACGCACGAATCGCAGCTAAGTCTTTGGCCTGAAACGGCGATTCCGGCCCTTAACTTATCTAACTTAGAATCTAACTCTTATGTTGATGGGGCGGGCCGCCTTGCGGATAACGGCCCTGGTCCCTCCGTTTCCGGCCCAAAAGCACGCGGAGACGGGCCATGATCGTGGCCCTCCTCAACCAGAAGGGCGGCGTCGGCAAGACGACGCTGGCGCTGCATCTCGCGGGCCAATGGGCTCGGGAAGGCCGGCGCGTGACGGTCATCGATGCCGACCCGCAGGGCTCGGCGCTGGACTGGTCGGCGCAGCGCGCACGGGAGGGACTGCCCCGCCTGTTCGGCGTGATCGGCCTGGCGCGCGACACGCTGCATCACGAGGCGCCGGAACTGGCTCAGGGGGTGGATCACGTCGTCATCGACGGTCCGCCTCGGGTGGCGGCGCTGCTGCGCTCCGCCCTGCTGGCGGCCGATCTGGTGCTGATCCCGGTGCAGCCTTCGCCGTTCGACGGCTGGGCCTCGGCCGAAATGCTGCGGCTGCTGGCGGAAGCGCGGCTCTTCCGTCCCGGTCTGCTGGCCCGTTTCGTGCTGAACCGCTGCGCCGCGCGCACGGTGATCGCCCGCGAAACCCGGCTGGCGCTGGTGGGGCATGAGCCGGCGGCGCTGGCAGCGCGGATCGGCCAGCGGGTCGCGTTCGCCGACATGGCGCGCACCGGCCGCTTGGTCTGCGACTTGCGCCCGCAGGGGATTGCCGCCCGCGAAATCGCCGCACTGACAGCCGAGATTGGGGGGCTGGTGTCATGACCCTGCTGACCGGCGACAGCGCGCTCCTGATGCCCTGGCACGGCCCCTACGACATGATCCTGGTCGATCCCCCCTATGGCGATACGTCGCTCGCATGGGACCGGCGCATAGCGGATTGGCCCGGCAAGGCGCTCGCTGCCCTGAAACCCAGCGGCTCGCTCTGGGTTTTCGGCTCCCTGCGGAGTTTCCTTGCATCCAACGCGGCATTTCGGAATGCGGGCTGGAAATATGCCCAGGAACTGGTCTGGGAGAAGCAGAACGGTTCCAGCTTCCATGCCGATCGGTTCCGGCGCGTGCATGAACTGATCGTCCAGTTCTATCGCGACGATACGCCCTGGCGCGCCGTCTACAACGTGGTTCCGACCACGTCCGACGCACGGGCACGCACGGTACGACGGAAACACCGGCCGCCCCACATGGGTCGGATCGATGCCGGTCGTTACGTCAGCGAGGACGGTGGCCCGCGCCTGATGCGCTCCGTGATTCCGGTCCGTAATACGCATGGCCGGGCCATCCACCCGACCGAGAAGCCGGTGGCGTTGCTGGAGATCCTGATCCGCACGAGCTGCCCACCGGGTGGCCTGGTGGGCGACTGGTTCGCCGGCTCGGGGGCTGCTGGCGTCGCCTGTCGGCTCGCCGGTCGGCGCTATGTCGGCTGCGAGATCGATCCTGTCATGGCGCAGAAAGCGCGCGACCGTATCGCGTCCGTGCTGCCGCTCGGCGAGGGAATATCGCCATGACAGAGCGTCGCACGCTACCCGGCTTCGCGTCGCGCCCCGCCGACCCGGAACGCTGGGTCAAGGCGCCGGACAAGCCTGCGGCTGCCAACCACTTCACCGCCCGGCTGACCATCGACGTCACGCCGGCGCTGCGCGCCCGCATCAAGGTCGCGGCGTTCCAGCGCGGCATGACCGTCGCCGACATGCTGCGCGCGCTGCTCGCCCGTGAGTTCCCTGACAATCCCGGAGACGTGCCATGAACGGACGATTTTCTACGCCGCCGCATCGCCGCGCGGCGTCGCTGACCCATGTCGAACTGACCTGGATCGAGAAGCGTATCGAGCACTGGTTGCGCTTCGGCCACCGCGTTGACGAACAGATCCTTGATGGTCGCCGCCGCATTTCCAGTTTCGCGCCGGGCAGCATCTTCGCCTTCGTCCGCTGGGCGTCGAACGATCTGGGAGCCACGGTCTCCCGCGTGGACATCGTGCGGGCGGTGGAAGCAGGAAGTCCATTCCAGACTCTGCCATTTGTGCGTCCCGGTGGCGAAATCCTCCTGCGTGTCGATAGCTGGCCGAGGGTCGAGCGCGTGCTTCGGGCGATCGACGCTGTTGACGCGCTGGGCATCGACCCGGCGGATGCCGCGCCCGATTACTGGCGGCATCTCCACCATCGCATCACTGCCGGACATGAGCCCCGCAGCTACACGCGCGAGCAGCACGCAGCCTGGCTCAAGCGGCGGCAGGTGACGTCATGACCCGGCGTGGCTGGTTCTTCGCCACCTATTTCGCGGTGCTCGGTGTGGGCGTTTCGCTGGCCCTGCATCCTATGCCCCGGCTGATCTGGAACGAAACGGCGAGCGTGCCCGTCGGGCTTTATCGGCTGCACACGGACCCTGCGCCGCATGTCGGCGATCTGGCCGCTGTCCGTCTGCCCGAGCGCGAGGCGATGCTGCTGGCGACGCGCGGCTACCTCCCTCTCGGTGTGCCCCTGCTCAAACCTGTAGCGGCCATCGCAGGGCAGTTCGTGTGCCGTACCGGACAACGCATCACCATCGACGGAAAATTCGCTGGCGACGCGCGATCCGTCGATCATCGTGGTCGCCCGCTGCCCGTCTGGCGGGGTTGCCAACACCTCGATCCCGGCCAGGTCTTCGTCATGAATCCGGCCGAGCCACGCAGTCTCGATGGCCGATATTTTGGCGCGCTGCCCCTCTCCACCGTCATCGGCCGAGCCACTCCGGTCTGGCTTCCATCCGGGAGCGGCCAGGCCGTCGCCTTATCCTCCAATCCATCCGCGAAAGGACACTAAGATGGCACAGATCGGTCTTTTCACCCGCACCAAAACCGGCTTTGCCGGGCGTATTCGCACCCTTACCGTGACGCAGGATCTTATCCTCATTCCGGCCGATTTTTCCGACGCCGAACATGCACCGGATTATCGCATCCATCTCACCGATGCCGACGGTCCGGAGGTCGGCGCAGGCTGGAAACGCACCGGCGAGAGGGCCGGTGAATACGTCGCCGTAGCACTCGACGATCCCGCCTTCACGCAGCCCATCCGGGCCAATCTCTTCCGCACCGCCGACGACCGCGCGGTCTGGGTGCTGAACTGGACGCGCCCGTCAAAGCGCGCCGAAAGAGGAGATTGAGACGATGCGACCCGCGTTCTTCCTCGCTGTCGGCATCACCGCGATCGGCGTATTAGCTGCTGCCGACCAGACACGGGCGGCGTCGGTTTCGACACTCGCCGACACCGATTCTTTTGCTGCCCAAATCGCTGAGGCAGTCCGCCGTTTCGACGTTCCTACCACCTGGATACGGGCGGTGATGCGTGCTGAAAGCGGCGGTGATACCAGTGCGATTTCGTCGAAAGGCGCGCTCGGCCTCATGCAGATCATGCCCGCGACCTGGGCCGACCTGCGTGTCCGCTATGGGCTGGGAAGTGATCCATTCGATGTGCATGACAACATTCTCGCGGGTGCCGCGTATCTGCGCGAGATGCACGATCGCTACGGATCACCGGGGTTTCTCGCAGCCTATAATGCCGGACCGGGACGCTACGAGGACTTCCGCGATCGGCAACGTCCGCTGCCGCCCGAAACCCTCGCCTATGTCGCCGGTCTTCTGCCTCTTCTCGGCCAGAACGGTGACGCAATACCGCTTCCGGCGGCGCGTCCCGATCCCCTGGCCTGGAGACGCGCGCCGATCTTTTTCGCACGCGCGAACGATGCGTCTGCCAACATCACCGCACGCGATCTGTTGCCTATTGCACCGCACTCCGCTGGCCTGTTCGTGACGGTTTCTGACAGGGAGTCGGCACCATGACCATGCCGAATCCGCCTCTCCTTACCGCCCATTCGCAGCCGGTCGCAGGTCAGCGCATAATCGTGGTCCGGCGTGGTCCAGCGTTTCTCATGACGGATCGTAGCAGGGATCAGGGACCGCACTGGGTCTGGGCAAAGGAGAGGCGAGATAAAAGGGCGCACATTGCGCCTCGGTTGGGGTGTTGGTTTTCCAGCGTTTTTTCCTTTCCTACACAATGTTTCTCCCTCTCCGCCAATGTTTGCCGACCCTACTTTTCCTTGTTGCACCTGTCTTTTTCGCACATTGGGGGCGCCAATGGCCCGCGAGAATGATTTCCAGCCCCGTCTGGGCCGCATCCGCTCGCCCCGCGCCCAGCGGCTCAAGCCCTTCGTCGCCCAGGCCCTCGCCTCGGCCCAGCGTGCCGGAGGCGGTGGCTTCCGATCGGGCCGCAGCGGCGGCGGTTCCCGCTCGTCCTTCGGGCGTGGCCGCGTCGCAGCAGCCAGGGCCAATCGTCTGCTGACCAGCCGTGTCCGCCGCGTGACCGTCAAGGCCCGTGTCGTGCGCCACAGCGGGCGCAAGGCGCCGCTCGCCGCCCATCTGCGTTACCTGCGCCGGGAAGGGG
>NZ_AYXS01000049.1:104059-109288 GCF_000505765.1 Asaia sp. SF2.1
GTTCGCCGAGCGCTGCGAGGATGATCGCCACCATTTCCGTTTCATCATCTCACCCGAGGACGCGCCCGACATGGCCGACCTCAAGGGCTATGCCCGCGAACTGGTCGGGCAGATGGAAAAAGACCTCGGCACGAAGCTGGACTGGGTGGGGGTGGATCACTGGAACACCCAGCATCCCCATGTCCACATCCTCGTGCGGGGCGTAGCCGAGGATGGCAGCGACCTCGTGATCTCCCGCGATTATATCCGGGAGGGCCTGCGCGCCCGTGCCCAGGATCTGGTGACGCAGGAACTCGGGCTACGCAATGACGTCGAAATCCATCGTGCCCTCGAACGCCAGGTCGGCGCCGAGCACTGGACCCAGCTCGACCGGCAACTCGCCCGCGATGCGGGCCGCAACGGCATCATCGACATGGCGCCAGCGCCGGATCGGCAGCCTGATCCGTTCGAGGCCCTGAAGGTCGGGCGCCTGCGCCACCTGGAGGGGCTCGGTCTCGCCCATCAGGTCGGTCAGGGACAATGGATGCTGGATGAATCCGCCGAGGCGACGCTCCGCGAGTTCGGGGAGCGCGGCGACATCATCAAGCGTATCCACCGCTCGCTGACGGAGCGCGGGATCGAGCGGAGCACATCGAGCTACGTCCTGGCGGGTGAAAGCCTCGACGTTCCTGTCGTCGGCAGGCTGGTCGATCGGGGGCTGGACGACGAGCTGAAAGGCACGGCCTACGCCGTCATCGACGGCGTGGATGGCCGCACGCATCATATCCGTTTTCCCGATCTCGACGCGACCGGTGATGGCAGCATGGGGTCGGTCGTGGAGCTTCGCGCCTTCGATGACAGGAAGGGGCAGCGTCGCGTGGCGCTGGCCGTCCGTTCCGACCTGTCGATCGAGGATCAGGTGACGGCGCGCGGGGCTACCTGGCTCGACCGGCAGGCAGTGGCGCGCGACCCTGTTGCATTGGGGCAGGCGGGGTTCGGTGCCGAAGTGCATGAGGCGATGGAGCGGCGGACCGAGCAACTGATTGAGCAGGGTCTTGCCGAACGCCGGACGCAGGGGGTGATCCTGGCGCGCAACCTGATCGGGAAACTCAGGGACCGCGAGCTTCACGAAGTGGGAGAGCGGCTCGCCGCTGAGACGGGCCGGACGTTCAGTCAGTCGGCATCGGGCGAGTATGTCACCGGCACGTATCGGCAACGCATGGCCCTGGCCTCCGGCCGCTATGCGATGATCGATGACGGCCTCCAGTTCCAGCTCGTGCCATGGACGCCGTCGCTGGAGAAGCAGCGGGGCCAGCACGTCTCCGGCGTCGCACGCGACGATGGCGGGATCGACTGGAGCTTCACCCGGAACCGGGGGCTCGGGCTATAGTCGTCGTGGCGATAAGGACAGTTAAATTCCCCTGGATTGAAGATAGACCCGCCGAGGGAAAGGAAGTTGCCGACGCTCGGTTCGTCAGTGGATATAGAGAATGATGAACGACCGACACGGCCAATATGTCGGGAAAGCAGCCAATCGGAAATCGGCAATGACACTGCACAATCCGGCGACAGGAACGGCCCATCGGGCGAAAGGGAATTGACAATATTCTATATATCCACGAGTAAGGATATATGGATACCGAATCGACCCTGTTGGCCCTGAGCGCACTGTCGCAATCCACGCGGTTGGAGATATTCCGCCTGCTGGTGCGCCATGAACCGAACGGGCTGCCGGCCGGAGACGTCGCGCGGCATCTCGATGTCCCGCAGAACACGATCTCGGCCCACCTCGCCACTCTGACCCGTGCCGGCCTGCTGACCTCGCAGCGCCATAGCCGTGTGATTGTCTATCGTGCCTGCCTACCGCGCCTGCGGGAACTGATGCTGTTTCTCGTCAAGGACTGCTGCGGGCAAAGCCCTGAACTTTGTGAGCCACTGGTTGCAGAACTGTCGTCCTGCTGCCCATCCGAGTGAACCCCCCAATGACCGATCGCGTCTTCAATGTGTTGTTTCTGTGTACGGGTAATTCCGCACGTTCGATTTTGGCCGAGAGCATCCTTCGCAAGGATGGTGCTGGCCATTTCAGGGTCTTCTCCGCCGGTAGCCATCCCAAGGGGCAGGTCAATCCTCTCGCCTTGAAAGTGCTGGCGAGCTTCGACTACCCGACCGAGGGACTGCGTTCCAAGCCCTGGGATGAGTTTGCTGTTGCGAACGCTCCCGTTATGGATTTCGTTTTTACCGTCTGCGATGACGCTGCTGGAGAAGTCTGTCCGGTATGGCCGGGGAAACCCATCACGGCCCATTGGGGCATTCCCGATCCGAGTAATGTTTCGGGAACCGATGCCGACCGGGAGCGAGCGTTCGTCTCGGCGTTCAAGGGTCTGAAGAATCGTATTTCCCTGCTTGTCGCATTGCCGCTGGCCAAGCTTGAGACTGCCAGTTTGGTGACGAAATTGCGCGACATTGGCACCGAGCCAACTGGCGTCACAATCTATCATAACCCGAATTGCGGCACATCGCGCAATACGCTTGCCCTGATCCGAAATGCGGGGATCGAGCCAACCATCATCGAATATCTCAAAACACCGCCATCGCGCGCCGAACTGGTCAGTCTGATCACGCGCATGGGGATCTCGGTTCGCGATCTCCTGCGGCGCAAGGGCACGCCCTATGATGAGCTTGGCCTCGATAATCCGGCCCTGAGCGATGACGACCTAATCGACGCCATGATGGCGCATCCAATCCTGATCAACCGGCCCATCGTCGTCACCCCGCTGGGTGCGGCACTCTGCCGTCCGTCCGAGGCAGTTCTGGACATCCTGCCCAACCCGCAGCGAGGCGCTTTCGTCAAAGAAGACGGCGAGAAGATCGTCGATGAATCCGGCAAGCGGATCGTCTGATGCTGGCGCTTCTGATTTTCGTTGTCACGCTCGTTTTTGTCATCTGGCAGCCTCGGGGGCTGGGTATCGGCTGGAGCGCAATGGCAGGTGCCGCCGTGGCCCTGGCGGCTGGTGTGATCCACTGGCACGACATTCCTGTCGTGTGGCACATCGTCTGGGACGCGACCTTCACCTTCATCGCGCTGATCGTCATCTCGCTGTTGCTGGATGAGGCCGGATTCTTCCATTGGGCCGCCCTGCACGTCGTGCGCTGGGGCAAAGGGCGAGGCCGTACGCTGTTCCCGCTGATCGTGGTGCTGGGAGCGGCCATTGCGGCTGTGTTCGCCAATGACGGCGCGGCCCTGCTGCTGACGCCCATCGTCATCGCCATCCTCACGCAGCTTCGCCTCAGTCCTGCTGCGGCGCTGGCCTTTATTATCGCCACTGGCTTCGTCGCGGATACCACCAGCCTGCCGCTCGTCATCTCCAACCTGGTGAACATCGTCAGCGCCAATTTCTTTGGCATTGCGTTCGATCGCTATGCCGCGATCATGGTCCCTGTCGATCTGGTAGCACTTGGTGCAACGCTGGCCGTCTTGTGGCTGTGGTACCGGCGGCAGGTGCCTGCGACCTATCCCGTCGCCGAACTGCCCGCACCTGCCACGGCCATTCGTGACCCCCATGTGTTCCGGGCGGCATTTCCGCTACTGGCCCTCGTACTGGCGGCCTATTTCCTGACCGCGCCGTTTCATATCCCGGTCTGTGTCGTAGCCTGCCTGGCCGCCGGAACCCTGTTGCTCGTCGCCGGGTATGGCCGGGTGATCCCTGTTCGCAAGGTGCTGCGGGGTGCCCCGTGGCAGATCGTGATCTTCTCCCTGGGCATGTATCTGGTGGTCTACGGGCTGCGCAATGCCGGGCTGACTGACTACCTTGCGACCGCACTGGTCTGGCTCGGTCATCAAGGGACGTTCACGGCCACCATCGGCACCGGCTTTCTGGCGGCTGTTCTGTCGTCCATCATGAACAATATGCCGAGTGTGCTGGTCGGGGCGCTGGCGATCCAGCAGGCTCACGACATCACGCCGCTGACACGCGACCTGATGATCTATGCCAACGTCATCGGCTGCGACCTCGGGCCAAAATTCACGCCGATTGGTAGTCTCGCAACACTGCTGTGGCTGCATGTGCTGGCATCCAAGAACCATCGGGTCACATGGGGGCAGTATATGAAAGTTGGACTGGCGATTACGCCGCCCGTCCTGCTGGCAACACTCGCGGCGCTGGCCCTGTGGCTGCCCCTGATCAGCCACCCGTAATACAAGAAAGGACCGATATATATGACCGCTCCTGACCTGCCAGCCCTGCACCCCGAATATCTTGAACGGGTCGATCTCGCGCGGCTCGAACCGCAACCGCGTGTGGACCATCCGCCGCGTATCCTGCTGCTCTACGGCTCTTTGCGTCCCCGATCCTTCAGTCGGTTGCTGGTGCTTGAGGCGGAACGCATCCTGAAGGTGCTGGGGGCCGAGACACGGGTGTTCGACCCGACCGGCCTGCCGATAGCGGATTCCGTGCCTGCCACGCATCCGAAAGTGCAGGAACTGCGGGAACTGTCGATCTGGTCGGAAGGCCAGGTCTGGTGCAGCCCCGAACGGCACGGCAACATAACCGCTGTGTTCAAAAACCAGATCGACTGGTTGCCATTGTCCGAAGGCTCGATCCGTCCGACGCAGGGCCGCACGCTGGCGGTCATGCAGGTCTCAGGCGGATCGCAAAGCTTCAATTCCGTCAATGCCCTGCGGGTTCTGGGCCGATGGATGCGGATGTTCACCATCCCCAACCAGTCCAGCGTGCCAATGGCCTATACGCAGTTCGGTGACGATGACCGCATGAAGCCGTCCCCCCTCTATGACCGGATGGTAGATGTCATGGAGGAACTGATGAAGTTCACATGGCTGCTGCGCGACCGGGCCGACTACCTCGTGGACCGCTATAGCGAACGGAAGACGGAATTCCGTCTCCCGGAAAGCCTGTGAGCCGGGCAATGGGCGAGCAGTTCGATGTCGTGATCGTGGGGGGCGGTCAGGCGGCCCTCGCCGCGTCGTATTTTCTACGACGGACCGGACTGCGTTACGTCATTCTCGATAACGGGACCCAGGCAGGTGGTGCATGGGTGCATGGCTGGGACTCCCTGCATCTGTTCTCGCCCGCGTCCTACAGTTCTCTCCCCGGCTGGCCGATGCCCGACACGCCGGATGGCAGCTACCCCACCCGCGACGAGGTGCTTGACTATCTGCACCGCTACGAAGCGCGCTATGCGCCGCCGATCCACCGCCCCGTAATGGTCGGACGTGTGGAACGCACTGACCAG
>NZ_AYXS01000049.1:109416-110219 GCF_000505765.1 Asaia sp. SF2.1
AAGGGTTGTTTGCGGGAGCGCAAATCCACTCCTCCCATTACCACAACGCGGTACCCTTTGCCGGTCGCCGTGTGCTCGTGCTGGGCGGGGGCAACTCCGGTGCGCAGATTATGGCGGAACTGTCGCTTGTCGCCCAGGCAACATGGGTCACGCTGCATGATCCCGTCTTCCTGCCCGATGACGTGGACGGACGAGTCCTGTTCGAGCGGGCGACCGCTCGCGTTCTCGGCGGCCCGTCGGCCATGCCCACTGGCGGCTTTGGCGATATCGTCATGGTACCACCCGTGCGCGCCGCCAGGGAGCGAGGCGCGCTCCACGCGGTGCGCCCGTTTGTGCGGATGACGGCTACGGGCGTCGTCTGGCCCGATGGCCAGGAAGAGGCCATTGACGCGATCATCTGGTGTACCGGCTTCCGACCCGCGCTTGGTGCATTTGCGCCGCTCGACGTGATCGAGCCGGACGGGCTGATCCGCGTTGACGGCCAGCAGGCCATCAGGGAGCCACGTCTCTGGCTGCTGGGTTATGGCTCCTGGTGCGGCCCCGCATGCGCCACCCTGCTGGGGGCGGGCCGTGTCGCGAGATCCATGGTCCGGCAACTGGCGGCCTGGCTTGCGTCGCCAACACAGGATGTCCGTTTGTAGAAAACTTGAAGGTCTTCATTCTATGATCAGGATGAGGGCGGAAGACGGCATGGAGATAATGCCCTATTATATGCCGACACGTCTGCCATGTTTACCCACGCGACAGCCGCCATCCCTTCACGAGAGCATAGAGCGCCGGAATAACCAGCAGGGTCAGCACGG
>NZ_AYXS01000049.1:110296-110438 GCF_000505765.1 Asaia sp. SF2.1
TCGACGAGACCATGCCGCCCACCATGGGGGCCGCGATCCGGCGCATGACCTCGGACCCGGTGCCGGCGCTCCACAGGATGGGCACAAGGCCCGCCATGATCGCCGTGACCGTCATCATTTTCGGCCGCACGCGCTCCACCGC
>NZ_AYXS01000049.1:110513-112743 GCF_000505765.1 Asaia sp. SF2.1
GCCGTGCATGATCGCAGCCCTCAAGTCCGCGCGCGTCAGTGCGCGCCCTTCGGCCTGGGCCCTGCCGCTGACGTCTGCCAAGGCATTGTCGAGATAGATCAGCATGATCACGCCCGTCTCGGACGCGACACCCGCGAGGGCGATGAACCCCACCACGACAGCGACACTGACATTGTAGCCCAACCACCAGGTCAGCCAGATCCCACCGACCAGCGCAAACGGCACCGACAGCAGCACGATCAGCGTCTCCGTGATCCGTCCGAAATTGAGATAGAGCAGCACGAAGATCAGAACCAGCGTTGCCGGCACGACCAGCTTCAGCCGCGCCATGGCGTGCTGCATATATTCAAACTGGCCGCTCCACGCGACGCGGTATCCCTGCGGGAGCGTAACCCGCTCGCGCACGGCGCGGGCCGCGTCGTTGACGTAGCCGCCGATATCGCGTCCGTTCAGGTCCACATAGACATAGGCGACAAGCTGGGCATCCTCGGTGCGGATCGAGGGCGGTCCCCCGGTGAGACGGATCACCGCCACCTGCCCCAGCGGGATCATCGCCCCGCCCGGCGTCGGCAGCAGCACCTGTTCGGCGATCGCCTGCGGGTCATCGCGCAGGTCACGCGGGTAGCGGACGCTCACGCCGTAACGCTCGCGCCCTTCCACGGTCGTCGTGACCGTCTGGCCGCCGAGCGCCGTGGCCACCACCTGCATCACATCGTCGACCGACAGGCCATAGCGCGCGATCGCGTTCCGGTCGGGTATAATCTCCAGATAGTGGCCACCCTCCAGGCGCTCGGCAAACGCACTGGTGGTTCCGGGAATGGTGCGCACGACCTGCTCGACCTGTTCCGCAATTCTGGCGAGCTGTCCCAGATCCGGCCCGAACACCTTCACCCCCACCGGGGTACGAATCCCCGTGGCGAGCATGTCGATGCGGGCGCGGATCGGCTGCGTCCACGCGTTGCTCACCCCCGGCAGGTCAAGCGCCCGGTTCATGTCGGCCTTCAGTTGGTCCGGGGTCATGCCGGCCGGCCATTCGCTTTGCGGCTTGAGAGTGATCACCGTCTCGAACATTTCCGTGGGCGCCGGATCGGTGGCCGTCGCCGCGCGCCCGGCCTTGCCGAACACCGACTGGACCTCGGGAAAGCTCTTGATGATGCGGTCCTGACCCTGCAGCAGCTCGACCGCCTTGGTGACCGAGAGACCTGGCGGCGTGACCGGCATGTAGAGCCATGTCCCCTCGTTCAGATCGGGCATGAACTCGCTGCCCAGATGGGCCGCCGGATAGATCGTACCGGCGCCAATCCCGATCGCAAGGAGGACGAGCAGGACCGGTCCCCGCAGCACGACGCGGATTACGGGACGATAGAGCGCGATCAGCACGCGATTGATCGGATTACGCGCTTCGGGAAGGATGCGGCCGCGCACGAAGGCCAGCATCAGGACCGGCACCAGCGTCACCGCGAGCAGCGCGCCGCCCGCCATGGAAAAGGTCTTTGTGTATGCGAGCGGCTTGAACAATCGTCCTTCCTGCCCCTCCAGGGCGAACACCGGCAGGAAGGACACGGTGATGATCAGCAGGCTGAAGAACAGCGACGGCCCGACCTCGTTCGCCGCCGCCAGCAGCGCCGGGCCACGCGCTTCACCGGGCGCCAGCCGCTCCACGTGCTTGTGCGCATTTTCGATCATCACGATCGCCGCATCCACCATCGCCCCGAGCGCGATGGCGATGCCGCCCAGACTCATGATGTTCGACCCGACACCGATCATGTGCATGGCCAGGAAAGCGAACAGGACGCCGACAGGCAGGGTCACGATCGCGACCAGCGCACTGCGGACGTGCAGCAGGAAGACGACGCAGACGAAGGAGACGATGAGACTCTCCTCGATCAGCGTGTGCCGGAGCGTGGCGATGGCACGCAGGATCAGGGCCGAGCGATCATAGACCGGCACAATGGAAACGCCCGGCGGCAGGCTAGGCAGCAGCTCGGCGATCCGCTGCCTGACGCTCCGGATCGTCGTCAAGGCATCCGCTCCGTCGCGCTTGACGACGATGCCGCCGACCGCCTCTCCCACACCGTCCAGTTCCGCGATGCCGCGCCGCTCGTCGGGGCCGAGTTCGACGCGCGCGACGTCTCCCACCGTGACTGGCGTTCCGACGGCGTCGACCTTCAGCACGATCCGCTCCAGATCGCGGACATCGCGCACATAGCCCCGACCGCGCACCATATAT
>NZ_AYXS01000049.1:112837-116656 GCF_000505765.1 Asaia sp. SF2.1
CCACGCGCGACAGCGGGATACCGTAGGCCTGGAGCTTCCGGGGATCGACGACGATCTGATATTGCCGTTCGAACCCGCCAATGGCGGCCACCTCGGCGACGCCGGACGCCTTGGTCAATTGAAAGCGGATCACCCAATCCTGCAGGCTGCGCAATTCCGCCAGCGTGCGCTGTTTACCCTGGACGACATATTCGTAGACCCAGCCGACACCGGTTGCATCCGGCCCCAGCGACGGCGTGACACCCGCGGGCAGGCGCTTCTGCGCGAAATTGAGATATTCCAGCACGCGCGAACGCGCCCAGTAGAGATCGGTACCGTCGTCGAAGACGACGTAGACGAACGACGTGCCGAACGTCGAAAAACCGCGCACCACTTTCGAATGCGGCACCGCCAGCAACGCCGTGGTCAAGGGATAGGTGACCTGATCCTCGACGACCTGCGGCGCCTGGCCGGGATAGTCGGTATAGACGATCACCTGCGTGTCCGAGAGATCGGGAATGGCATCGAGCGGCGTGTTCATCACCGCCCAGACACCAGCCCCCACGAGGAACAACGTTCCCAGTATCACCAGCAGCGGGTTACGCGCCGACACCGCAATGATTCTGGCAATCATCGACCGGCACTCCCTGCCCGGGCAGGCTTGCTGTCCGGCACGGTAAAGGCCTGTAGGGCGGCGCGCAGATTACTTTCGGAATCGATCAGAAAGTTGGCGCCGACCACCACGCTTTCCCCCGCCTTCAGGCCATCCAGGATCTGAGCCTCGTCATTGCCACGCGCGCCGACGCGCACCGAACGGGGTGCAAAACGGCCCTCCCCCGTTTCGACCAGCACAACCTGACGGGTGCCGCTGTCGATAACCGACGAGGACGGCACGACCAGCACCGGCCCCGCCATGGACGCAGGGACATCGATCGCGATATCGGCATACATGCCTGCCCGCAGCACACTATCCGCATTCGGCAACACGATCCGGATACGTCCGGTTCGCGTCTCGGTGGAGACGCTCGGATAGAGGAAATCGACGGTTCCGTCGAAGCGACGACCGGGAAAGGCGACAAGGCTGGCGTGCGCCTGCTGACCGACCCGCACCGCGCCCAGATCCTGCTCCTGCACTTCGGCAATCAGCCAGATCGGTGCGGTCGCCGCCGTCCGGTACAGCGGTTGATCCGGCCCGACGCGCGCGCCCTCCACCGCCATCTTTTCGGTCACGACCCCGTCCGCCGGCGCAACGACCGGGATGTGCCGCACGGCATGCCGGGTGCGTCGCAGCCGCGCGATTTCGGTCTCAGGCGCCCCAAGAGAGCGCAGGCGCTCCAGCGCGGCCGTTGCCATAGCCGGGTCCAAACTGGTGGCAATCAGATATTCCTGCTCGGATGCAACCAGATCCGGCGCGTAGATTTCGGCCATGACCTGGCCACGCCAGACAGGATCGCCTGTGGCAGCGATATCGAGATGCTCGACCCAGCCGCCGACCCTGCTTGTCACCAAGGCGATGCGCCGTTCATCGAACTGGGCAATGCCGGTGGCATGCACGCTGCGGTTCAGCACCGGCTGCACTGCGGCAACGGAAGTCCGCACGCCGAGGATCTGCAAACGACCGGGCGGCACAAAAACCGTTCCCGCATCCCGGATCTCGTTCTCATAGACAGGGAGGTACGCCATCCCCATGGCATCTTTCTTCGGCACCGGCGAAGTGTCGGGCAGCCCCATGGGATTGCGATAAAATAGCACCCGGCCACGATCCGCCGACCGGGCCGAGGGACCGGAGGATCGCGAGGACGCGGCACCAGACCCCTGTGACCCGTCAGCATAGACCGGAACATAATCCCGACCCTCCGACGTCTTCTTCGGATTGGCGGAATAGGCGGGCTTGCCGTCCGGATCCTGGTAATAGAGTGGCGTTCGGTCAGTCGCCGTCGCCGGTCCTGGCGTAGCGGTCGAAAGCGGGAGCAACGCCAGGACCAGGGACAGAAGACGCACCTTCACAGATCACCCCCGATCAGGCGCTCGATGGTGGCCAGTTCCGTCTGTTCGTCGGTCTCGGTCCGGAGAAGCTCCAGCTCGGTGTCGTGCATCTGATGTTCCGCCGCGATCGCTGCCGCGAGATCGCCATGCCCCTGGCTGTAGCTGGCCAGCGTCGTCCGCGAGAGCGCGTCCGCCTGCGGCATACGCTGGCGACGGAGGAGGCTCTCCACATCGCGCGCCGCCTTGAGGCGGGCCAAGGCTTCGGCCAAGGCTGCCTGGATGGTCGCCATCGTTCCGTCGCGACGGCGCTCGGCGGCATCAAGGCGCGCGGTCTGCGCGTCTTCGTCGGCGCGCTTGGCACCGAACTGCACGGGGATGCTCAGCGAGACCATGGCGCTGAACCCCGTCGGGGCATTGGTCTGCACGACCGGGCCGCCGCCGACCGTCACATCGGGATACCAGGCCCGCTCGGCCAGCCGTCTCCGGCTTTCCGCCTCGTCGATTGCCGCGCTGTTCGCATGGACGGCGCCATTCCCGCTGCGCGCCCGGTCGAGCAAGCTCTCCACGCGCGGCAGAACCGCTGGGATCGGACGTAGCCGCATGGGCTCGGCCAATGGGGCGCCCGGGGGGCGGGCCAGCAGCGCATTCAGTTGGGCGGCGGCGGACTCTCGCTCGGCCTCCAGCCGGCTCGCCTCGATGACGGTGTTCGTCTCCTCCTCCTGGGCCTGGATCACGCCCGATTGGGCACCGTCGCCCTGGCCGTAGCGCACCATGGTCGCCTGCCGCATCTTGCGGGCGAGCGTCTGGATCTGCCGGTTGACCACCAGCGCGCGGGTAAAAGCGTAATAGCGCGCGAAGGCAATTTTGATCTGCGCGTCGAGTTCGTCCTGGGCGGCCCGCTCCCGGCCGCGCGCCGCGTCCACCTCGGACAGCGCCGCACGATGACGCAGATCCCGCTTTCCCCAGAGCGGGAAAGTTTGCGAGATCGTGATGAAGTTCATGCTGAACAGGCCGCCGGAGTGATAATTCTGGTAATTCTCCGTCAGCACCGGATCGTCCAGCGCACCGGCCGCTTCCGCCTGGGCCGCAGCGGCGGTCGTATCGAGTCCGGCGGCCCGCACCGCGGGGTTCAGGCGCTCGCCGAGCGCGAGCAGGCTCTCTACGGTGGCACCCGGCGGCCCTTCAGCCGCACGAGCAGCCCCGGATGAAACGATAAGAGCAGCCGCAGCCAGGAGCAGGCGCCCCGCCGCGTCACGGTTCCGCCGGGTTGCCATGCTATTTCTCCAGCGTGACAACAACGGAACCGCGCACCGTCTCGGTTTCACCCTGCACCTTGGCCGCGAGCGTGATCGCCCACGGGCCGGGAGCACCGGCATCGAGGTCGATACGATAGAGCCCATCGCCTGACGCCGGCTCGATGGTCGTGGGCGAGGTCATCGTCGCCATGCCCATGGGGCTCATGTCGGCCTTGCTCTCGAAGATGACGGCGTCCATGACCGGCTTGCCGTCGGGCACATGCACAAGCCGCACGATCATGACAGCCTTGTCACCGCTCAGATGTGCCTGCTTGCCGGCAGCCTCGAAACGATAATCCGTCGCTGCCGCGAATGTCGGTGACACAAAGGCACCGGTCACGACGACGCAGGAGGCGAGCGCCAACGCACCCGCGATCAGATATGTACGCATGATAATGGAATCCTTCCCGCCCCGGAAATCCGGGGATAGAGCGCTGATCGACGTCCGGTTGCGGTCAGGACGCGCGAATACGCGCGCTCCTGAACGCAGGACGTGCGGAAACCAACGCCGTCACGGCGCCGGTGGGATCAGGCGGTTCTGGGAGGGAAGGAAAGCGGC
>NZ_AYXS01000049.1:116763-118969 GCF_000505765.1 Asaia sp. SF2.1
GGCTTCCGATCGCCGCGGCCTGCGTTGGGCGATCAGGCACGCCGAGGCACTGCATGGTTTTCAGGCACTCCGGCGTCATGCCCTTGAACGGTGCGGTCGTTCCGGCGGGATGCATCGAGACCGACCCATCACAGCATGGCATGGCCGCATCCAGGCTCGTGGCCTGCTCGGCATTCTGCGGCGGCATAGCCTGCACGGTGGCCGCGCCCATAAAGGCAAGACCAACGATAACGAATACCAGACGTCGGAGAAAGCACCACCGCATACCGGCCATCATCTCGCAAACAGGCAAAGGGGGCAATCTCTTATGCACGGAGCGGAAGTCATGCCGCGCTCTTGGGCCGGTCGTTTGGGCTGGGACATCCCTCGCCACGCGAGGCCGGGCAACTCACTTGAATGTCCGATCTGCGGAAGGGACTCGGCCGATCCGCGTCCTCCATCCCTCCGCGCACCACAGATACTTGACCAGTGCCGCGATCGCGAGCACGAGCACGATCAGCGTGAGCAGGCCGAACAGGCCCATGCCCCATCCCATGCCCTGCATGCAGTTTGTCATCATGACGGCCTCCCATGAGGCAATGATGCGGCCCGCCATGGCGATCCGCACGAACCATGACGACGTTGGCATTGTCCCGACTGTTTTCAATGCCAAGAAGGGCATTCCCGGATGCGTTCCCCGCACGTCGCGAAGAACGACGTCATCGCCCGCACGCATCTGGCGGAGATCGACGGCAAGATGCGTGACTTGCAGGCCCTGCGTCGGGAACTGGTCGCGATGATCGGGCAATGCCACCATGGCACCGTCGCCGACTGCCGTATCATTGAGGCGTTGGCACCGCGTCAGTGAGCGTGGCCGTGCCGATGATGCAGGTCGGGATAATGCGGATGCCGATGGACCATCGGCATGTGCCGGTGCCGATGCGTGTGCGGTTCGCCCGTCGGATCGCCAGGCCCGTGCGCATGCTGATGGTGTTCGTCATGGCGATGCCGGTGCTCATGTTCCATGGCCTCGTGCGCATGCTCGTGATCGTGGCGCTCCGACAGGTGGAGCCACAACCCGAAACCCATCAGGCCGCCGGCGATCAGCAACCTCAGCGACAAGGGATCGTGGAGCACCACAACCGCCAGCAGCGCGCCGACGAACGGCGCAAGCGAGAAATAGGCCCCCGTGCGCGCGGCACCGAGATGGCGCAGGGCCAGCACGAACAGGACAAGGCTCACCCCGTAACCCATGAACCCCACGGCTCCAGCGGCGCCGAGTCCCCCGACAGTCGGCAGGACACCGCCCCTCCCGAACGCCAGCAGAAGATTGACCGTCCCTGCGACCAGCCCCTTGAGCATTGCGATCTGCATCGGATCGGCCGCAGAAAGTTTGCCGGTCAAGTTGTTGTCGATCCCCCAGCACAGGCAGGCCGCTGCGATGAACAGGGCGCCCTGGTCAAGCATCGCATGCCCCTGCCATGATAATAACGCGGCGCCCGAGAGAATGGCGAAGGCGCCCAGCAGAAGCCGCCGGTCCACGTTCTCGCGGAATACGATCCAGGCAATCCCCATCGTCGCCAGCCCTTCGAGATTGAGCAACAGCGACGCGCTGGCCGCGTCGGTGCGCGCCAGCCCCAGCATCAACAGCAATGGGCCGGCAATCCCACCCGCCAGGATCACCAACGCCAACCAGGGCAAGTCCCCACGCCGCAACGGCGCTTCCGCAACGGGGCGTCCACGCATCCAGCGCAACAGATGCACCGCCGCCAGACCGATCCCGGAACCGAGATAGAGCAGCCCGGCCATCATCCACGGATCGACGGAGCCAAGGAGAAGCTTGGCGAACGGTGTGCTGGCTCCAAACAGGATCGCGGACAATAATGCGAAAAGGATGCCAATGCGGTTCATGGCCCGATCCTACCGCACGGTGGCTCAATCGAGAATGGGCCCCGCTGCAAGCGATGAGCAGACTACCGCCCGCGCTCTACGCTTCGATTTTGATGATAACGTGCCGGTTTTCCAAATGGATACACGATGCATGGACCGCACCGTCAAACGGCGATCGTCACATTACTGGCCAGGACGACACCATTACTTCATCGCCGCTGCCGCCCCAGGTCTATGTCGAACCGTCTCCGCAGCATGCCAGTCGCCCATGTTCCTGAACCGGCGGGCAAGGAACGTCGCCATAGGAGCAGAAGACGCAGCAATCCCCCGGCTTCGG
>NZ_AYXS01000049.1:119103-122442 GCF_000505765.1 Asaia sp. SF2.1
TCCAGTGATTGCTGGCCACATGCGGGACAGGTCAGAAGCGAGGCAGGCCGAATCATCTTACAGACAGGCTCCTGAGCAGGACGGGTTCCAGGCGTGGCCACACCAATGCCGCCAGCACGATGAGCGCGGTGGCAAAGGATAGCATCTGGATAACCCCGATGCGTCGCCGGATAGACCCACTTTCCACACCCGCACAACAGACCCTGGCCTGCCGCCGATTGAGCGCCCAGGCGCTGACCAGCGCCGCGACCGCCAGCGCAATCAATGGCACGCGCCATGGCGCAAGTCTCGACAGAACACTGAAAACCCCCGCACCGGCGCCCAGAGAAGCGAAGGCGAGCGGAATGAGGCAGCAGGACGACGCGATCAGCGCACCCACACCGGCGGCCATACCGCCCGCGACACACAGGACTCCACCTCTTTCCATGCCCATGCGGCTACGTGATGTTCGTTGAGGCAGGTCCGCCGTCTCATCCATGATCGTCACTTTCCCATTGCGTCGCGCTTCATGCTACACCCCGTAGTGGCTACGGACTCAAGAGCAGGAGTGACGCATGGTCGCCATCACGATCGGCAAGCTGGCATCGGAAACCGGCGTTCATCTGGAGACGGTGCGCTACTATGAGCGCATCGGCCTCATTCCCGCGCCGCGAAGGGCGCGTAATGGCTATCGCCATTATCGGGCCGAGGATGTCAGGCGCCTGTCATTCGTCCGACGCGCGCGGGATCTTGGTTTCGACATCGAGGAAATCAGAACCCTGCTCGCCTTGGCAGAACCCGGCCTACCCTCCTGCGACGAGGTCAGAACACTCGCCATAGCTCATCTGGGCGACATCCAGAGCAAGATCTCCGACCTGCAACGGCTCGCATCGCTCCTGACAACAAGCATCGAACAATGCCGTGAGTCGGAGGCCCTGACTTGCCCGGTGCTCGATATGCTGGGTGCCTCTGCGATCGGAAGCACGCCCAACCCGTGACGTATCGTTCCGGGAGGCGGTTAAGGTCTTGGCGTGGGTCCAATAATGGCGTCCGATCCGCGGCAGGCTACCCGCGCAAGAACCCAATCGCCACCGGCTCGATCCGTGGCCAGAGCCATGCAAGACACCCCATGATCGTGGCGAACCCCATGATGCCGAGCGTCTGCCAGCCAGGCCTGTGTCCTGTCTGGTACGCCTGATAACCCACCCAGAACCAACCGACAGCAACCGCCAGGATCGCGACCGGCGTCAGCCAGCGATAGGCGTTGGCGAACCAGGCGAGAATACCGCCTACTGACCCGAGGATCGCGGCCGGCAGCGCGAGCGGCACGACGCAGCACACGCCGCAGGCCAGCGCCGCACTGGACGCCGTCATGGCAACCGCGCTGGCCGCCTTGTTTCCCGATGCGCTCGCCTCGCTCATGCGCCGCACTCCGCCGCGCACCCGCAGGTCTTTTTCATCGGCGCGGTTGCTGGCTGACTGCGCGACGCAAACTGCTCAAGCAGCGTTTCCGCAGCCTCACGCGCATACTCCGGGGCAGTAATCGTCAGAGTCAGCGCATCCATACGTTCAGCGATGTCAAACGCGAGGAACGCGCAACAGGTTCGTTCGCCTTCGACCATACGCGCGATATCGTCCCGTGCGGCAGGATCATAATCCAGCACGAGATGAAGACCATCTCGGTGCGCTGACCGAAGCGCCCTGGCGTTGAGACTGGCGATCCACTCCAGCCGCCTCGCCAGATCGCTGTTCTCCAGTGTGCAGGCAAGTGGGGCAGGCTCGTTTGGCTTCGTCACGATACTCTCCTCGATGCCGTTCCGCCCGTTCGCGTGACGGTCTGGCGCTTGTTTACGAGTTCAAGTAACTTGAGGTTCAAGATATTTTTTACGCGAGTTTCCCCCCATGCCCGGATACAAGATCGGCGAGTTGGCCGAGCGCACCCGTACCAATGCCCCCACGATCCGCTATTATGAAGAGATCGGCCTGCTTCCACGTCCGGAACGACAGGAAGGCAATCAGCGGCGTTATGCTGAAGACGATGTTCGACGGCTTACCTTCATTCGGCGCTGCCGGGCGTTTGGCTTTTCGATCGATCAGGTTCGGGCATTGGTCGAATTGGTACAGGACCGTACGCGATCCTGTGCGGAAGCCCGCGACCTCGCGCATACTCACCTGATGGACGTCCGGGCGAAGTTGCGCGAATTGAAGGCGCTCGAGAAAAGCATCGCCGGGTTCGTCGCGACCTGCGACGCACAATGCGCCGGCGGTCCCGGCTCCGAGTGCGTGATTCTTGACGAACTTGCCACCATCGAGCCGGCGGGGAACCGCGCATGCTGCGAAAGTGCGGTCTGATCTTCGCCTATAATCCATCTTCGGATGGGAGAAACCTGATAGAACGAAAGAGATAAAAACGATGAATTCCACACCACCGAACGACATGGCCGGCACCCTGCGACGGGTCATCTCTCTCGTGGGACTTCTGAATCTTGCCTATTTTGGCATCGAATTCACGGTAGCGCTTGCCATCGGCTCGGTCTCCCTGTTCGCGGATAGCGTCGATTTCCTGGAAGACGCCTCCGTCAATTTCCTGATCGTAGCGGCACTCGGCTGGACGGCGCGCAGCCGGGCGCGGGTCGGAATGGCCCTTGCCGCTATCCTGCTGGTTCCGGCGCTCGCGACGCTCTGGACCGCATGGCAAAAATTCAATCTTCCGACACCGCCCCAGCCGCTCGTCCTGTCGGTGACAGGATTGGGGGCGCTTGTGGTAAATTTCTCCTGTGCGCTCATGCTGACCCGCTATCGCTATCATGCAGGCAGTCTGACGCGCGCTGCCTTCCTGTCGGCGCGCAACGACGTGCTGGCCAATATCGCGATCATCGTCGCAGGCCTGGTCACGGCCTTTCTGTGGCACGCCGCATGGCCGGACCTACTTGTCGGGCTCGGTATCGCCGCGATGAACGCCGACGCCGCCCGCGAAGTCTGGCAGGCCGCGCGCAATGAGCACCGCGCGGCAGCATAGCCCCCTCAATTTACGTCCGGGGCGCGAACAGGATCAGGCTGGCCCCGCCGAGGCACACTAGGGCACCAACAATCTCCCACCGGTCCGGGGTGCGCCCCTCGACCAGTCGCATCCACATGAGCGAGGCGGTGATGTAGACGCCGCCATAGGCTGCATAGGCCCGCCCCGCCGTATCCGTATCGATACGGGTCAGCAGAAAGGCGAACAGGACCAGCGACACCATGCCCGGAACGAGAACCAGCGGCGAACGCCCCAGCCGGAGCCAGCTCCAGAAGGCGAAGCATCCGCCGATCTCTGCAAAACCCGCGACGACATAGATGATGAAAGGTAGCACAAACCCC
>NZ_AYXS01000049.1:122562-125198 GCF_000505765.1 Asaia sp. SF2.1
TTGAATGGCCCCGGGTTTTCGGAGACGTTTTCTATCCGGTTTAAGCGGCCAATGCATGCGATTTCTGTTGTGCATGGAAACGTGCCTCAGCCACTTCTGGCGGGATGTTTCCAATGGATGACAGAAGGCAACGATTATTGATCCAATTGACCCATTTAGAGGTGGCCAGTTCGATGCCGCCACGGGGCAGACACCACAAGGTTTGGCAAACGCGGCTTTGGAGTGGATACGCTGCGGATTACGGAGCGGCTCCGCGCCCGGCGGTTCAGGCCGAGCGAAAGTCCTGCTGCGGCTAAATCAGTTCTTCGCGATTTTTGACGTGTGCGTGTCGGTCCAGAATGATGACGTCGCCATGCTTCGCCTTCTCCTCGGGCTCGATGTGAATGTTGATCACAGCCTGCCCGAGCTGTGTCCTGAGTGCGTGCTCGATGTGGTCGCAGATCTCATGCGCCCTGCCGACGGTCATCCCCGTCGGGACCACGAGATGAAATTCAATGAATGTCGTGTTGCCCGCGACACGCGCCCGCACGTCGTGGGCTTCGATCGCCCCTGATGCATTCCCTGCGATCGTCCGGTCCAGGCGTGAAATCAATTCGGGATCGGAGACTTCATCCATCAGCCCGGCGACGGCTTCCCGCACGACACCATAACCTGCCCAAAGGATATTGACTGCGACCAGGCCGCCGATGGCCGGGTCAAGCCGGAGCCAACCAGTCACCGGGATCAGCGCAAAAGCGATCAGGACCGCAATGGTCGTCCAGACGTCCGTCAGGATGTGCCGGCCGCCCGCGACGAGCGCGGGCGACTTCCACTGCTTGCCATTGCGGATCAGTAGCAGCGCCCAGAACAGGTTTATAACCCCGGCGCTGCCATTCAGGGCCAAGCCCAGAAGCGGCGTGTCCGGTGCTTTCGGGTGCTGCCAGCCGATCCAGGCTTCCTGGAAGATCAGAATTGCCGTTGCGAGCACGAGGCCACCCTCGATGATCGCGCTCAGATATTCCGCTTTCTGGTGGCCATAGGGACGGTTTGCGTCTGCGGGTTGTGCGCTGACCCACAGGGCGATAAGCGCGCCGACGGCGGCCGCTACATTGACGATTGTTTCCAGCGCATCCGAGTAAAGCGCGATGCTGCCCGTCATCCAGTAGGCGGCAAGCTTCAGGGCCAGAACGACCAGACTGACGGCAAGTGTGCCCCATGCGGTCTTTATGGTGCGGTTCATGGGGACTACTCCTGCATGCTGCGACCCGTTTGCGATACTCGATGATTTGTTTACGACGCTTTGCACCCTGCCTCCGTGCCGAGATGTTCTGACGTGCATAAAGAATGATCGCTCAGGACCTGAATGATCCGACAGGTCCCGATTGTGTTGCATGAACACTGATCCAACATGCGTTGCAATTCGCCCTGGAGAGCCGTCAGGCGGGCAATACGGTTCCTGACCTCGATCAATTGGCGTTTTGCTATCTCATATGCGGCCATACAGTTTTGATTGGGATCGTCAGCAAGATCTAGTAATTCACGGATTTCATCTAGTGAAAATCCAAGTTCCCGCGCATGGCGAATAAAACTCAGGCGTTTTTTTGCTTCCTCTCCATAGACACGCTGCCCTCCTTCACTTCGGTCGGGCTCCTCAAGGATGCCGATCTGCTCGTAATAGCGGATGGTCGGCACCTTGACGCCAGTTGACCCGGATAATTTTCCGATACTGAACATAAAAGCCCCCTTGAACCTCTAGCGACTAGAGGAAGTAGATAACGGATTCGCTGCTGGGTGAACAGGAGAATCCGGATGCCGGACAGGCGCGAGTGGGATGTCACGGGCATGGACTGTGCTGCTTGTGTCAGCAAGGTGAAGGGCGCGCTTGGTCAAATCGCAGGCGTCCAGAATGTAGAGATTTCCCTGGTGTCTCAGAAACTGCGACTGACCATGGATGAGAATGCGATTTCCGTGACCAAAGTCGAAGAGATGGTCAGGAGCCTGGGATATGGTATCCGGCGCCTCAATCCTGCCACTGTAGCTGACATTGTATTTGCTCAGGATGCGACGAATGACGCCGGCGCGCCTGATACGCCCTGGTATAAAACCGGAAAGGGACGACTTGTTGTCACGACCGGTATTTTGTTGGTGCTGGCCTGGGGTATCAGCCTGATCGCACCAAACGAGATGAAACCCTGGCCATTTGTCGGGGCCTGCCTGGTAGGGCTTTTTCCGGTTGCCCGCCGCGCCTTAGCCTCGCTCCGGGTTGCTCAGCCGTTTTCCATCGAAGCCCTGATGATGATCGCGGCGATCGGTGCGCTATTTATCGGCGCGGCCCAGGAGGCTGCACTCGTCGTCTTCCTCTTCGCGGTCGGGGAACTCCTTGAGGGCGTTGCCGTCAGTCATGCCCGTGATGGTATCCGCGCGCTCGGAGCGTTGGTACCGAAAATCGCCTTGCGCGAAGACACTGCCGGTATCCGGGAGGTTCCTGCTGTCGAACTCCGACTAGGCGATGTGGTCCTGGTCCGGCCGGGAGACCGCATTCCGGCGGATGGAGAGATTATTTCCGGCGTAAGTGGCATTGATGAAAGTCCGGTCACTGGTGAGAGCGTGCCAGTGTCGCGTGGGCCGACGGATGCCGTCTTCGCCGGCTCGGTCAA
>NZ_AYXS01000049.1:125278-130320 GCF_000505765.1 Asaia sp. SF2.1
ATCCATCTTGTAGAGCAGGCCGAGGAGGCACGCGCACCGACTCAACGGTTCATCGACCGCTTCAGCCGTTGGTACATGCCGACGATCGTCGTGCTTTCGGCGGTCGTCGTATGCCTTCCCCCACTGGCGTTTGCTCAGGCTTGGTCGGTCTGGGTTTATCGCGGGTTGTCCCTTCTGCTGATTGGTTGCCCCTGCGCGCTCGTCATATCGGTTCCCGCAGCCATAGCGTCCGCGCTGGCCCTGGGGGCACATAACGGGCTGCTCATCAAGGGAGGAGCGGTCATCGAGGCCACTGCGCGGGTGAAGACAGTCGCACTCGACAAGACTGGAACCCTCACACTGGGACGGCCTGACGTCACCGACATCATCGTGCTGGACAGCTTGCCCGAAACTCAGGTTCTTGCTGTCGCCGCCGCCGTTGAAGGCGCGTCCAGCCATCCATTGGCCCAGGCTATCCTGCGCCGAGCCCAGAGTAACGGGCCGGGTATCGACATTCCCGTTGCACAGGAGAGCAGGGCAATTCCCGGAAGAGGGGTGACAGGCCGCATTGACGGAATGGATTTCACGATCTCCAGCCCCCTTCAGGCGGTACGCGACGGCGCGTTGTCAGCTACTGACACCGCACGTGCCACCGAACTTGAGGCGGAAGGAAAAACCGTTGCCGTCTTGTATGGTGACAAGGCACTCGCGTTGATTGCCCTCCGTGACGAGCCGCGCGCGGACGCGGCAGAAGCCATGCGCCAGTTACGCAACCTCGGTATTACGCCGGTCATCCTGACGGGCGACAATAGCCGGACAGCCGCCGCGATCGCCTCAATGCTGGGGGCGCATTACAAGGCCGAACTGCTGCCGGAGCAGAAGTTGGCCGAAATACGGGCTCTGGCCGCGCAGGGCGGTGTTATGATGGTCGGAGATGGCATCAACGACGCGCCTGCACTCAAACAGGCAACTGTCGGGGTCGCAATCGGCTCGGGGACCGATGTTGCCCTGGAGGCAGCCGACGCCGCCATCCTGCGGAACAGAGTCTCCGATATTCCAGCGCTGATCCGCCTCGCCCGTTCGACCATGCGAAATGTTCGTCAAAATGTCTCGATCGCTCTTGGGCTGAAAGGAGTGTTCCTGATTGCCACCATCGCGGGGCTGACAGGGCTCTGGATCGCCATTGCGGCCGATACCGGGGCAACCGTTCTCGTCACCCTCAACGCGCTGAGGCTGCTGCGCTCCCGCAGCCTCGATGCAACATCGTAAAATATTATGAGAATTTTCAGTCGAATGTCCGTGTGTTGTGTTCGGTGTCGGTGGAAATCTGTGGCGGCGAGCCTCGCAATGGCTTTGGTGTCGGGTGGCGTGGCCACAGCCGACGATACGACAGCGATTCCCGCCACCTTGCATGATGTCATCGCAGCAGCATGGACGAATGATCCTGCCCAGAATGATCTCGCGACTCAGGAAGCTGGGGCAAAGAAACGCCAGCGTGCCGCGAAATCCTGGTTCGCAGGTGGGCCATCGGTCGATGCTCAATATTATGACGACAGACCCAGCGGCCGTAACTATGCGTACCGCACGACACAGGTGGGTCTCTCCGTTCCTCTCTGGCTGCCAGGACAAGGAACGGCAACTGAGCATGTGGCTGAAGCCGATGCACAGGCCGCTGTAGTACAGAAGGATGTCGCCCATATGGCGGTGGCCATTCGTGCCACGGATGCCATCGGGGCTGTCCTGCTCGCCGAGCGACGGCGATCTGCCATGGATTCCACACTGGCTGCGTTGCGACGCATGGCCAGGGCCGTGCGGGCATCGAGCCATGCAGGAGAAAGCACATCGGCGGAACAGCAGGCGGTGGATGCGCGGATCGCTCTTTCGGAAAGCGATCGCAATGCCATCGACGAGGAAGTCGAGGCCGGCCAGGCCAATCTGGATATTCTGACCGGCCATCCGACGAAAGCCGGTCTGTCGGAAATCGACACGCACTGGCCGCTATTCCTGCGAGCGACCGCGCGGCCATGGAGCGAGGCGAACGACCCGCGCGTGCGTGCGGCTCACCAGAGCGTCACGGTCGCCACGGAACAGGATCATCTTGCCGCTCACAGTTATATGCCCAATCCGGAAATCGGCGTCGGCGTGATCAATCAGGGCCAGTACGGTTCGCCATGGGACACGCAGGTTGGGGTCAGTCTCAGGATGCCGATCCCAAGTGACGTCACATCGGTTCCCGTGAGAACGGCCGCTCAGAGTGCGCTTTCCACCGCCATCCGGCAGGAGATCGCCACCCAGAGGACCGTCAGGGCCGAGATGGCGCGCGTCCAGGCACATCTGAAAAACACATCGGCCTCGATCGTCAGTACGGCTCAGGCCGCGCACGAGATGCTTGCGCGCGCGGACGCCATGGAGCGGTCGTGGCGATCCGGTGAAACATCACTCATAGAGGCGCTTCGTGCCCGCATGGATGCCTATAACGCCCTGCTGACCTTCAGCCAGGCCGAAATCGATCATCGCATTGCGATCGTCAGAACTGTTATCGCCTTGGGGTACATACCATGAGATCGACCTGTATCCTCGTTGTCGCAGCCCTATTCGTGGCTTTACCTCACCTGGCTTTGGCGGAAGAAACAGAGGGGTGGCAGCAGACCGTGACCATGGATGCAGAAGCCCGGCAGGCCGAGGGTCTTGAAACCGTCAAGGTTAAAAAAGGCTCCGTAAGACCCCGAATTCAGGCGATGGCGAGTGTAACGGAGAACATCGCGCGTTCCGTGTCCATACGGCCGGCAGGCGATGGCAAAGTCCGCGCGGTCTACGTCCTGCCCGGCCAGCAAGTCACCGTCGGCCAGACGCTCGTCTCCTATATTGATCACTCATTGCATGTCGTCGATCTCCAGCTTGCCCAGGCGAAAGCTAGTCTGGCCAGCGCCCAGGCCAACCTCGCTGATACTGCACTGGCGTACCGTCGTGGTAAGTCATTGGCCGGGGCCACAGTCTCCGCGGGCGAAGTGTCGCGTCGCCTTGCCGTGATGCACGAGGCGCAGAACGCTGTCCACTTTCAGGACGCTGCGGTCAAAACCCTGACCCATCGTCTTGAGGAAGAATTCACCTCGCCAACGGAACGGATCGTGGACTTCGAAAATTCGGTCCTGATCGCGCCGGTTGATGGCATGGTCGAACAGGTCGGTACGGCTGTCGATAATGATATTTCGCCCACAGACGTCGTAATCAGGATTACGAGTCTGGAAACCGTATGGGTCGTGGCTAACGTCCGCCCCGAAGATGCATCAGACATTTCAATTGGCACTGAGATGACGTTCATGCCCGTGGGAGCCGATCCCGCGCAAGCCGCGATGGCAAAGGTTCAGACCATTGAAGGTACTGCCGATCCCGAAACTGGGCTGGTGAAGGTTGTCGCGACATTTTCGGATCCGCGTCGGAGATTCCGGCCCGGCACCCAGCTCAATGCCTGGCTTCCTGCGCAGGAGCAGGCCAGCGGTCTGATCGTGCCGTCCGCCGCCCCGCAGAATGTCGACGGGCATATGGTGGTGTACCGGCAGACCGGCGCCGATACGTTTCAACCTGTTCCCGTTCGTGTGCTCCTCGAAGGGCCAGAGCAGAGCGTGGTGTCCGGAGATCTCAAGCCTGATGACACTATCGTCGCAAAGGGGAGCTTTACGCTCAAGGCGATGGCGCTTCTGTCCGGTCTCGATGGAGACTGAAAATGCTCTTTGAATTCTTCCAGAAGCAACGCTTTTTTGTTTTCGGTCTGATTTTTGCCCTCCTGATAACCGGACTGGCCTGTGTCGAAGGGCTTCCTGTCGAGCCTGTTCCCGACATTTCACCCCGCCAGGTCATGGTGACGGTTACTGCTCCCGGGCTTGCGACCGAGGAAGTCGAAAAGTTGATTACCTTTCCGGTCGAGACCAGTCTGACTGCTCTTCCGGGTCTCATTGATTTGCGCTCGGTATCAAGGACGGGTGTATCTGCGGTCTATCTACAATTCGACGATGCGACAGACATCGACTTGGACCGCGCACGTGTCGCCGAACGTCTGCCGGCCGCTCGTGAGAGTGTCGCCGTTCCGGGTGTCAGCGTTCAGATGGGGCCGCGGACGACCGGCATGGGCGAGATCATGCAGTTCCAGATCCGCGGACCTGGCTATTCGCTCCTGGACCTCAACCGCATCATGCACTGGACGGTCGCGCCTGAACTGAGACTTCTAGCGGGCGTGGCCGAGGTCAATATCAATGGTGGCGCGGAACAGACCTTTCAGGTCACGCTCGACCCGCTTCGGCTGCGTACCTACGGAGTCACGGTGACAGACGTCTATCAGGCAGTTGACCGTAATAACGCCTCGGCTGGTGGTGGCTGGATTGCCCACCAGGCCGAGCAGCAGGTGATTGTTGGCCGTGCCCTGGTCGGCGACCTGAATGATTTCGGTCTGATCCCGGTCAGAATCGGCCGGAACGGGCATGTCATCCGGGTCCAGGACGTGGGGAGTATCGCACTGGGTCCGCGGACGCGCCTCGGCGCGGCGACCCGGGACGGAAACGGAGAGATCGTCCGGGGCGCGGTAATGATGCAGGACGGAGCAAGCTCGAATGCCGTTCTTGCAAATATCCGCAAAGCACTTCCTGGTATCCAGAAGTTGTTGCCAGCCGGCGTGACGCTTGACCCCTACTATATGCGCTCGACGCTAACGGGAGAAACCATTTCCACCGTCAAGGAAAATCTCCTGATCGGCGCGGCTCTGGTGCTTGTCGTTCTTATCGTGGTTCTGGGTGACTGGCGCGCGTCGCTGGTCATTGCCTCCGCCATCCCCGCCGCGCTGTTGTCAGCCTTCATCGGCATGAGGGTTTTCGGGGTCTCGGCCAACCTGCTGAGCCTCGGCGCAATTGATTTCGGTATGATTGTCGACAGCTCTCTCGTTGTCGTCGAGCACTTCATGACGTTGAGGGAGGCTGAAGGCACAAAGCGTTCCATGCGGGACACAGCTATTGAAGCGGCGAAGTCTGTCGTCAGGCCGGTGACATTTTCGATTTTCGTGATCATTATGGTCT
>NZ_AYXS01000049.1:130431-130517 GCF_000505765.1 Asaia sp. SF2.1
CGCCATGGCGTTGCTGGCATCACTGATTTACTGCTTCATTTGCATCCCCGTCCTTGCAGCAGTACTCCTGCGTGATCCGAAGTCTC
>NZ_AYXS01000049.1:130663-132760 GCF_000505765.1 Asaia sp. SF2.1
AAAGCATAGCAGGACAGTGATCATCGTCACGATCTCTGTGTTCCTCGTTTCGGTTGGCCTGGCCACGCGGTTGGGTGGGGAGTTTATACCGACGCTGGAAGAAGGCTCCCTGACGACAACGGTCACGCGCTGGCCGAGCGCCTCACTGCCTACCGTCATTGATGAAATCGGGAAACAGGAACGAATCATCCGTTCGTTCCCTGAAGTTCAGACGGTGGTAACAAATATTGGCACACCGGCTGTTCCGACAGATCCTATGGGCCCCAACGAGTCAGACAGTTTCATCATTCTGAAGCCCCTCTCGCAGCGGAAGACCGGGCGGACCCAGGATCAGTTGGTTCAGGCGATGGCCGACACCCTCAAGGCGAAGCTCCCCAGTGCCAATTACGAATGGTCACAGCCGATCCAGATGCGAATGGATGAATTGCTCTCAGGTGTTCGCACTCAAATAGCTATCTCCGTTTATGGCGATGACTTGAAGGAACTGGCGAAACTGGCCGATGAAGTGACCTCAGCCGTGGCGGCGGTTCCGGGGGCTGCGGATGTTGCCCCACAGGGCGACGGAACAGTGCCCTTCATGCATATCGACATCAATCGGGATGCCGCAGCCAGACGTGGGGTGGCCGTGTCCGACGCTCTTGCCCAGATCACGGCTATCGGTGGATTGATCGGAAAACCTGTTGTTGTGGGCAACGCGATCATACCAACTCAGATCCGCCTTGATCCGACTTCGACCCTGTCAGTTTCGATGATCGGAAATCTGCCCGTGCGCAGGTTGGACGGACAAGGGTGGGTCTTGCTGTCGGATATTGCGAAACTACAGGTGATAGACGGCCCTTCCCGGATTGATCGGGACCGTATTCATAGGCGCGTCATTGTTCAGGCCAATGTCCGGGGGCGGGACGTCAGTTCCTTTGTCGCAGCGGCGCAAAAAGCGGTTGCGGAGAAGGTCAGACTCCCGTCAGGCTATCGTCTTGAATGGGCCGGACAGTTCGAGAACCTGAAATCGGCAATGCAACGTCTGGGTCTGGTTCTACCCATCGCTCTCTTGTTGATATTTGCGCTCCTGATTGCAGCATTAGGATCATTCAGGGCGGCCTCCCTGGTATTCATCAATCTCCCTATAGCAGCGACGGGAGGAATTTTCGCACTGACCTTGCGTGGGTTGCCGTTTAGTATTGCTGCCAGCATCGGTTTCATTGCGCTGTTTGGTGTGGCCATTCTCAATGGCGTCGTTCTTGTAAGTCAGATCCGCGCGCTTCAGGAAGCCGGCATTGATGCGGCAACGGCGGCATTCGAGGCAGCACGCGCCCGATTCCGGCCTGTCATCGCGACCGCAAGCGTCGCTAGTCTGGGCTTCTTCCCGATGGCGTTTTCGGGAAGCATGGGCGCGGAGGTCGAGCGGCCGCTTGCGACTGTTGTGATTGGAGGTCTTGTGACATCGACCCTGCTCACTTTGCTTGTTCTACCAACCCTTTATGCTAGCCTGTTTCGGAAGCGCTGAATTCAGAGGACATACGAGCCTTTTGTGACTACTTCATTTCACCGTTGCCGCCAACCATGGCGTTTGCATCCCACACTAACCTTCCTGTGCGGTGGATGTCGGTCGGTTAGGATGCGGCCGATCATCAGGAATTTCAAAGTCTGTACACTCGTTCGATTCACGAAGAAGACCTAGAAGTGCATCAGGAACGGGCTCATTGATAATGCTACCAAACCGCGCACGAAAATGCTGTTTTATCCAGAATTTGACGATCTGGTCCTCAGACTCGATGTCCATCTCCGAATACCTTCCATGACCGATCAGTGAATTAAGTCACGGTCCTGCGGCCCCAACGTCATGAGGTGATCCACGATATTTCGTACATTCATCCAGAATTGCGCGCTGTCGCTCTGACCCGCGTCAACACATCGCAAGACATGCGTATGCGCTTTGTTCCGCGCTCCACTCCATCCGAAGGATCGGATCAAGGCGTCTGCCATGTCTGACGCAGAACACTTATCGGAAGTTTCGTCATCGTTTTCTATCGCCAAATCCGCTCTCCGTCTCGCACGACATGACGACGACGGAAGCGAATTGAGGGCGTGACTCCCCGT
>NZ_AYXS01000049.1:132880-137099 GCF_000505765.1 Asaia sp. SF2.1
TGTTCTATTCGGCAGGCCACCCGACATAGGAGGCCGCCCAGTTGCAAAAAAGCGTTTCGACACGCTGATTTCAGGATAGCACATGGGATATCCCCATGTCACCCTTACGTAAGCGCGCGTGCGCGCTGCACCTTCGCGATGCATATCCGTCAACTCGGCAAAAAGTTTGGAGATGAAGCGAGTATTGATTAATGAAGTCGTAGCATTCTCTGCTTTGACCAACACTGTATTCAGAAGTTCCTATACTCTGCCATTCTTCTAAAAAGAAATTCCATGTCTCTATATTTCCAATAATTCCTATTCTTTTTAACATATTTTCCATCCGATGCAGGCTGCGCTGCCGATCGTCCATTCCTCATTGTCATTGCCGTCACCGTAATTTTGAAGCTCAGCCCTATCTCCGAATCGCCTGCTACCGGTGTGTCCCAGGATCGGCTGGGCGGACCTTGTCCGCACAGCGCAAGTATTTTTTCGCTCTGGTTTGCCCGGCTGCGAACAACGCTTAAAAGCACTTGAACGCAGGAATCCGCCGTTCCTTCCTCCTCTAAAAGGGAGGGCTCCCGATGTCGGGCACCAAGATTCTTTGGGGGCAGATCATCGTCGTCTTGGCGATCGTCCTGCTGACCATGTGGACTGCGACCGAATGGATCGCTTGGAAGCTGGCCTTCCAGGCTGAACTCGGGCGACCCTGGTTCGTAATCCTGCGGTTCCCATTCTACTTTCCGCCCGCGTTCTTCTGGTGGTGGTATGCGTATGACGCCTATGCGCCGGAGGTCTTCGCACGGGGTGCCTATATCGCCGCGTCGGGCGGCATCCTGGCTGCGCTTACTGCGATCGGCCTCTCGGTCTGGCGGGCGCGCGAGGCGAAGCGGATCGAGACATATGGCTCGGCCCGTTGGGCTGACGCCAAGGAGATCGCCCAGGCCGGTTTGCTTGACCCCGACGGCGTGGTACTAGGCCGCTATCGTCGAGAGTACCTGCGGCATGACGGGCCAGAGCACGTCCTGACCTTTGCACCAACGCGCAGCGGCAAGGGTGTCGGCATGGTCATCCCCACGCTCCTGACCTGGCCCGGTTCGGCCATCGTCCACGACATCAAGGGTGAGAACTGGGAACTGACGGCGGGATTCCGCGCCCGTTTCGGCCACGTCGTGCTGTTCGATCCAACCAATGCAGCCTCCGCGGCCTACAACCCGTTGCTGGAGATCCGGCGTGGGGAGTGGGAAGTCCGTGATGCCCAGAACGTCGCCGATATCCTCGTCGACCCGGAGGGCAGCCTGGAGAAGCGCAACCATTGGGAGAAGACTTCGCACTCCCTGCTGGTCGGCGCCATCCTGCACGTCCTCTACGCCGAGCCCGACAAGACCCTGGCCGGTGTCGCCAATTTCCTGTCGGACCCGAAGCGCCCCATCGCCACCACGCTGTCAGCGATGATGCGGACGAAGCATCTCGGTGACGCCGGTCCGCATCCCGTCGTGGCCTCGGCCGCGCGCGAGTTGCTGAACAAATCCCCCAACGAGCGCTCGGGTGTGCTGTCCACCGCCATGTCCTTCCTCGGCCTCTATCGCGATCCAGTGGTCGCGGAAGTGACGCGGCGCTGCGAATGGCGCATCGCCGACATTGTCGGCGCCGATCGCCCGGTGACGCTCTACCTGACCGTGCCGCCGTCGGACATCAGCCGCACCAAGCCACTGATCCGTCTGGTGCTGAACCAGATCGGCCGGCGCCTGACGGAAGACCTTGATGCCGCGGCGCGGCGGCGACGTGTGCTGCTGATGCTCGACGAATTCCCGGCCCTCGGGCGGCTGGATTTCTTTGAATCGGCGCTGGCCTTCATGGCGGGCTACCGGATCAAGAGCTTCCTGATCGCCCAGTCCCTCAACCAGATCGAGCGGGCCTACGGGCCGAACAATTCGATCCTCGACAACTGTCATGTCCGGGTGAGCTTCGCCACCAACGACGAACGGACGGCAAAACGTGTCTCCGACGCGCTCGGGACCGCCACCGAGATGAAGGCGATGAAGAACTACGCGGGCCACCGTCTTTCGCCCTGGCTGGGCCATCTGATGGTTTCGCGCTCGGAGACGGCACGCCCGCTGCTGACGGCGGGAGAAGTCATGCAGCTCCCGCCAGCGGATGAGATCGTCATGGCCTCCGGCCTCTATCCGATCCGTGCGAAGAAGGCCCGTTACTTCGAGGATGCGCGCTTCCAGGAACGCATTCTGCCGCCGCCAAAGCCTACGCCCCCGAAGGATGGGTGCCCGGACGACTGGAGTAGCCGTCCCCTGCCGCCCAGGCCGCCGGCACCCGATGCGGCGGCCGAAACGCGGACAGGGGACGATGAGGAAGAAGACCCGAAGCAGTCCGCCCGACGCCATCAGCCCGAACTGGACGAAGGCACTGTCGAGAAAAAGGAGCCGTTGGAGAACGAGTTCACGCCCGATCCGGTCGATGAGTTCGACGACATCGCGCCCCGCAACAACCGGATGAACGATCTCAGGCGCGGCATCGCCCGGCAGGCGTCGCTCGACCGTGGCGATGAGCTTGGACTGTGAGGCAGACATGGCGATACCGAAAAAGAAGGCCCAGATCTCCGTCTATCTCGATCCCGATGTGATGAAGACCCTGTCTGCCTATGCCGCGCGACGCGCGCAGCCGATGTCGCTGATCGTCGAGGCCGCCGTTGCTTCCTTCCTCTCGCCCGACGGGGAAGAGCGCCGCGAGGCTGCTACATCGAAGCGCCTCGACCGGCAGGACCGACGTCTCGCGCGGCTGGAGCGCGATATCGGCATCACGGTGGAGACACTAGCGCTGTTCATCCGTTTCTGGCTGACCACGACCCCGCCGCTGCCCGAACCGGCCGCGAAGGCGGCGCGCGCGCAGGCCGGGGTGCGCTACGATAATTTTGTCGCCGCCCTCGGCCGTAGGCTGGCCCAGGGGCCAAGACTCCAGCAGGAAATCCCGGAGGATGTTTTGGACCCCGGCGCACGGGATGAACCGGAGGCGTAAAATCCGCACCCCGCAAGTATTTTTGCCCTGTGTTTCGCCGCCGTTCTACGACCTCTGAATTCTTGTTGAAACGCGCTGTTTCCAGCCTTTCTTAATGATCCCCGTCGCTGTTCGTCCGTCGCGTGCGGCCCATACGGGGGAAGGTCATGTCGGTTTCCGTCATCCATGAAGGGGCCAGAGTGCGCGGCGTGTCCATGCTGCGCACAGCGATGGGGCCGGCGATTGCCCGGCACCTTGCCGATCCCTCTGTGGTCGAGGTCATGCTTAATCCCGATGGGCGGCTGTGGATCGATCGGCTGTCAGAGGGCATGGCCAACACGGGCGAAACCATCACACCTGCCGACGCCGAGCGCATCGTGCGTCTGGTTGCACACCACGTCGGGGCTGAGGTGCATGAGGGTGCGCCCCGTGTCTCGGCCGAGTTGCCAACCGGCGAACGGTTCGAGGGATTGCTGCCGCCCGTGGTGACGGCCCCCAGTTTCGCGATCCGCAAGCCCGCCGTCGCGGTGTTCACCCTCGATGACTATGTCGCCGCCGGGATCATGACAGAAGGGCTGGCGGTGTCTCTGCGCCGCGCTGTTTCGGAACGGAAGAACATCCTGGTCGCAGGCGGCACATCCACGGGCAAGACCACGCTGGTCAACGCCCTGCTGGCCGAGGTCGCGAAAACCGGCGATCGCGTCGTCCTGATCGAGGACACGCGCGAGTTGCAATGCATGGCGCCCAATCTCATTGCCCTGCGGACCCGCGAAGGGGTCATCACGCTGTCGGATCTCGTCCGGTCCGGTCTGCGCCTGCGTCCCGACCGTATTCCCATCGGTGAGGTGCGTGGTGCCGAAGCCCTTGATCTGGTCAAGGCATGGGGCACCGGCCATCCGGGCGGCATCGGTACGCTGCATGCGGGATCAGTGCTCGCCGCTCTCTACCGTCTCGAACAACTGATCCAGGAAGCGGTGGTAACGGTGCCACGCGCCATGATCGCGGACACCATCGACGTGATCGCTGTCCTGTCCGGGCGAGGCAATGCCCGCCGGCTCTCCGAACTCGCCACCGTGGACGGGCTCGATCCCGCCACCGGCGCCTATCGCATTCATCCCTTCCAGAATTCGGGAGATTCCCAATGACCCATGCCATAATCCGCGTGCGTCGGCACGCGCCCGCCATTTCCGCCATGTTGCTGCTTTCGGTCGCATGGTGTTCCTCGGCCCTG
>NZ_AYXS01000049.1:137158-137290 GCF_000505765.1 Asaia sp. SF2.1
GCGTCCGGGTCGGACATGCCGTGGGAAACGCCCCTGAACGAGATCCTGCAATCCGTGCAGGGACCGGTCGCCAAGATTATCTCGGTGATCATCATCACGGTCACGGGTCTGACCCTGGCGTTCGGGGAAACA
>NZ_AYXS01000049.1:137343-151347 GCF_000505765.1 Asaia sp. SF2.1
TCGGGTGGGTTCCGCCGCCTGATCCAGATCGTCTTCGGCCTGTCCATCGCTTTCGCCGCCAGCTCGTTCTTCCTGTCGTTCTTCTCGTTCTCCGGCGGAGCACTGATCTGATGGCGGGATATGACGATGACGCGTTGCCGGGGTTCCATGTCCCGGTGCATCGCTCGCTGACCGATCCCATCCTGCTGGGTGGTGCGCCCCGTGCCGTCGCCATCGCCAATGGCACGCTGGCCGCCGCGATCGCGCTGGGCCTGCGGCTCTGGCTGATCGGAGCCGCATTCTGGATCGTGGGCCACGGGCTCGCGGTCTGGGGGGCGAAGCGTGATCCGCTGTTCATCGAGGTCGGGCGGCGACATCTCCGTTACCCCGCCTGGCTGCGGGCGTAGGGAGGGCAGGGCGATGATGTCCCTTGGCGAATATCGCAATCGCGCCGCCCTCCTGTCGGATTTTCTCCCATGGGCCGCGCTCGTGGAGAAAGGCGTCGTCCTGAACAAGGACGGCAGCTTCCAGCGCACGGCGCGCATCCGTGGTCCCGATATGGATAGCGCCACGCCTGCCGAACTGGTCGGTGTCACCGCACGGCTCAACAGTAATCTCCGCCGTCTGGGCTCCGGATGGGCGGTGTTCGTCGAGGCGCAGCGCGTCCCGGCCACACTCTATCCCGAGAGCGATTTCCCGGATGCCGCCTCGCACATGGTCGATCTGGAACGGCGTGAGCAGTTCGAGGATGAGGGCGCGCATTTCGAGAGCCGGTATTTCCTGACCCTGGTCTGGCTGCCACCGGCGGAATCGTCCGACCGGGCTGCCCGGTTCCTGTTCGAGGGCAGGGAGCGCGAAGGGCCGGACCCACACGGCATACTCCATGCGTTCGTGGATCGCTCCGACCGGATGCTGGCGTTGCTGGACGGTTTCATGCCCGAGGCCACCTGGCTCAATGACGGTGAAACGCTGACCTATTTACATTCGACCATTTCGACGCGGAACCAGCGTGTCCGGGTGCCGGAAATCCCGATGCATCTTGACGCGCTGCTGGTCGATCAGCCGCTTTCGGGCGGGTTGGAGCCGAAACTCGGCGATGCCTTCCTGAAAACGCTGACGATCACCGGTTTCCCGTCGCGGACCTTTCCCGGAATCCTGGATGACCTGAACCGGCTGGCGATGCCCTATCGCTGGTCAACCCGTGCCATCCTGCTCGACAAGACCGACGCCACCAAGGTGCTGACGAAGATCCGCCGGCAGTGGTTTGCAAAGCGTAAGAGCATCGCAGCCATTGTCCGGGAGGTGATGACCAACGAGGCATCCGTTCTCGTGGACAACGACGCTGCCAATAAGGCTGCCGATGCTGACTTGGCCTTGCAGTCCCTCGGTGCCGACGATGTCGGACAGGCGTATCTTACCGCGACCATCACGGTCTGGGACGGTTCCGCCTCCATCGCGGCCGAAAAGCTTCGGCTGGTTGAGAAGATCATCCAGGGCCGCGATTTCACCTGCATGACGGAAAGCCTCAACGCGGTGGAGGCATGGCTGGGTTCGCTGCCCGGCCATGTCTACGCCAATGTTCGTCAGCCCCCGGTCTCGACGCTGAATCTGGCGCATATGATTCCGCTGTCGGCCGTCTGGGCAGGGCCGGAGCAGGACGGGCATTTCAAGGCAGCACCGCTGTTCTACGGCAGGACGGCGGGCGCCACACCATTCCGGTTCAGCCTTCATGTCGGCGATGTTGGCCACACGCTGATCGCAGGACCAACAGGGGCGGGCAAATCCGTGCTGCTGGCGCTGATGGCGCTCCAGTTTCGGCGTTATGCGGGATCGCAGATTTTCGCCTTCGATTTCGGCGGGTCCATGCGTGCGGCGACGATGGCGATGGACGGGGACTGGCACGATCTTGGAGGCGGGCTGACGGACGAGGGCGATGGGCATTCCGCCGTCTCCCTTCAGCCGCTGGCAAGGATTGACGATCCCGACGAGCGCAAATGGGCCACGGAATGGCTGGGGCAGATCCTTGTCGGTGAAGGGGTAACGCTGACCCCCGAGGTGAAGTCTCACCTCTGGTCGGCGCTGAACTCCCTGGCGTCGTCGCCCGTTCAGGAGCGGACCCTGTCAGGTATGGTAGCACTTCTCCAGTCCAACGCCCTGAAGCAGGCAATGGCGGCATATTGCCTGGGTGGTCCCTATGGCCGCCTGCTGGATGCGGACACCGAGCGGCTGGGTGACGCCGATGTCGTGGTGTTTGAAACGGAAGGGCTGATCGGGTCCGGGGCGGCATCGTCCGTGTTGTCCTACCTGTTTCATCGGATCGAAGGACGGCTGGATGGCCGTCCGACCCTGCTGGTCATTGATGAGGGCTGGCTGGTTCTGGATGACGGGGACTTTGCTGGCCAGCTTCGGGAGTGGCTGAAAACCCTGCGCAAGAAGAATGCGTCGGTGATTTTCGCCACCCAGTCCCTGTCGGACATCGCCAATTCCCGCATTGCCCCGGCTGTGGTGGAAAGTTGCCCGACGCGGATCTTCCTGCCCAATGAACGGGCCATTGAGCCGCAGATCGCGGCCATCTACCGCGATTTTGGGCTGAACGACCGACAGATCGCCATTATCGCCCGCGCGGCGTCGAAGCGGGAATATTACTGCCAGACCCAGCGGGGAAATCGCCTCTTCGAACTGGGGCTCGGGCCGGTGGCACTCGCCCTGTGCGCCGCCTCCGGCAAGGACGACCACCGGCTGATCGACGCGATGCTGGTGGAACATGGGCGGGCCGGCTTTCTCCCAGCCTGGTTCGAGGCGCGTGGCGTCATGTGGGCGGCCGATCTTCTTCGGGAAGGAGCGATGCCATGACGGAAGAACCTTTCCGTATTCGGGCAAAAGATTTCCGCCCCGGATGTGCCGTGGTCTTCGGCGCTGCTCTGGCTTTTGTCATGCCAGTCGTGTCAGCCCATGCCCAATGGGCGGTCTATGACGGCGCCAACCACGTCCAGAACGTGCTGATCGCGGCCCGCACGCTCCAGCAGATCGACAACCAGATCACGTCACTGGCCAATCAGGCGCAGATGCTGGTCAACCAAGGTCGCAATCTGGCGAGCCTACCACTTTCGACACTGTCGACGCTGCAATCGACGATTTCCCAAACCACAGCGTTGCTCGCGCAGGCGCAGAATATTGCCTACAGCGTCCAGTCCGTCGAGCAGCAGTACCAGCAGGCGTACACGTCCGTGTCCTCTGGCATGTCCGACGGTGCCCTGTTCAGCCAGGCACAGACACGCTGGCAGAATTCTGTGGGTGGGTTCGAGGACGCCCTGAAGCTTCAGGCGCGGGTGGTAGGAAACATCCCGAGCGACAGTTCGGCCATGACGCAACTGGTTTCGGCCAGCCAGACGTCAACCGGGGCGTTGCAGGCCGCGCAGGCCGGCAACCAGCTTATGGCCCTGCAATCCCGGCAACTGTTCGACATCCAGGCGGAACTGGCCGCCAATGGCCGGGCTGCGGACCTCGAACGGGCGCGACAGGCGGCGAACGAGGCAGGGGCGGAAGCCCAATATCAGCATTTTTCGCAGTATGACGCCTATGTTCCCCAGGCCGTCGCCATCCCAAGTTCTGGATATTGAGCAATGGCGAGCGACAATGTCGGCATCATCGACGGTTTCCTGAATACCTTCGAGACTACGATCGACAGCGGTTTCGGTCTGGTGAAGGGAAGTGTGGTGTCGCTGGCCGGCTCGCTCTCGGTGCTGGACATCGTGCTGGCCGGCCTGTTCTGGGCTTGGGCCGCCGATGAGGACATCATCCAGCGTCTGGTGAAGAGGACGCTGTATATCGGCTTATTTGCCTTCGTCATTGACCATTTCAGCGGCCTGTCGGGGATCGTTTTCAACAGTTTCGCGGCCCTCGGGCTCAAAGCCGGGGGCGGCACGCTGGCGCTTGGGGATTTCATGCATCCCGGCCGACTGGCGGCGACCGGGCTCGATGCCGCGCAGCCGCTGCTGGATGCGGCGAGTAAACTGGCGTTTTCCTTCGGTGCGCTGGCCAGCATCGTGCAGATCCTCGTCCTGCTCCTGTGCTGGTTCATCGTGCTGGCGGCCTTCTTCATCCTCGCGGTGCAGCTCTTCGTGGCGATCGTCGAGTTCAAGCTGACCTCACTCGCGGGCTTCGTGCTGATCCCGTTTGCCCTGTTCAACCGCACGGCGTTCCTCGCCGAGAAGGTACTGGGCAATGTCGTGTCGTCCGGCGTGAAGATCATGGTGCTGGCGGTTATTTCCGCCATAGCTTCCGTGCTCTTCAGGCAGTTCACGACGTCCTACGGTGATAGTGCGCCCACCATCGGCCAGGCGCTGTCCGTCGTGCTGGCGTCACTCTGCATCGTGGGTCTCGCCATTTTCGGCGGCTCGCTCGCCAATGGGCTGATTTCCGGTGCCCCGCAGCTTGGTGCCGGGGCAGCAGCGGGAACCGCGATGGCGGTGGGCGCGATGGGGGCTGCGGCTGTTGCCGCGCCCGCCGCCGTGGCGTCTGGCGGAGCGGCGGCCCTCGGTGCGACGGCAGCGGCAGCGCGCGGAGGGGCTGCCGTCGCAGGTGCCGCCACGACAGCCTACTCCATGGGGGCGGCCGGACAGACTGGTGCGGCGGGCATGGCATCGGCGGCTGGCAATGTCGGTCGCGCCGCTGGGGGTGCTGCGATGAACGCCGTGAAGAGCAAGGTCGGCGCGGCAACATCCTCGTTGAAGGAAAGCTACTCTGCTGGCGGACGCTGGGCCGCCGGTGCGATGGGCGGCGCCGGAGAAGGCGATAGGCCATCGGGTGACGGTGGGTCTTCAGGCCCGTCCGGCGGCGGAGGTGATCCCGGTACCGGGCCTGCCGGTAGCGGTAACCCTGGTGGCGGCCCCTCGGGAGGCGACCCCGATAGCGGCGACGGCTCCGACGGCAAGCCGCCCCGCTGGGCGCGGAACATGAAGCGCCGCAACGCCGCCACCCATGCCGCCGAGGCCGCCCATATCATCCGCTCCGCCGATGGCGGGGGCGGGTCCACGTCCATCGATCTCTCGGAGAAAGAATGATGTTCCGTCGCTCCACAACACGCTACGGGACCACGCCCGAGCCCGTCACCCCATACCAGAAGGCAGCGCAGATCTGGGATGAGCGCATCGGCTCGGCCCGCGTGCAAGCCCGCAACTGGCGTCTCATGGCCTTTGGCTCCCTGTTCCTGTCCGCCGGTCTCGGGGGCGGGCTGGTCTGGCAGTCCGCGCGCGGCACCATCACGCCGTGGGTCGTGCAGGTGGACCGGCTGGGGCAGGCGCAGGTCGTTGCCCCGGCCACGTCCGGCTACATGCCCGCCGATCCGCAGATCGCCTGGTATCTGGCGCAGTTCGTCCATGACGTGCGGTCCCTGTCTTCGGATGCCGTGGTTGTCCGGCAGAACTGGCTGCGCGCCTATGATTTCACCACCACGTCCGGCGCTGTGGCCCTCAATGATTATGCCCGCCTGAATGATCCGTTTTCGCGGATCGGGCACGAGCAGGTCGAGGTGGACATCGCCTCGGTGATCCGGGCCTCTCCCGGAAGTTTCCGGGTGGCCTGGACGGAGCGCCATTACCGTGACGGCGCGTTCACCGGCACCGAACGCTGGACCGCCATCGTCTCGGTTGTTCTGCGCACCCCGCGCGACGCGGATCATCTGCGGAAAAACCCGCTCGGAATCTACGTCTCCGCCATTAACTGGTCGAAGGAGCTTGGCCAATGATCCGTCGTGCTCTTCGTGCTTTGCCGTTGCTGACCCTGCCCCTGGCGGGTTGCGCGCAACAGTACCATCCACCCGTCATACGATATGACGACGCGGCCCAGGCCATGCTCCTGCCTGATCCGCCGAAGCCTGTGCGGGTGGTGGAAGTCCCGCGGCTGCTTCCCCTGCCGGGTCAACTCAAGCCGCTTCCACCCTTGCGGCGTGCCCATGTCGTGCCCGAGGCGGCTGACCCTACCGTGCGCGTGACCCAGGCCAATCTTGCCGCCCGCATCCAGCCGACGCGGGCCGGTTATGTGAATGCGGTGCAGGTCTATCCCTACAGCGCGGGCGCGCTCTATCAGGTCTATGCCGCGCCCGGCGAGATCACCGACATCATGCTCCAGCAGGGCGAGAAGCTGGTCGGTACTGGCCCGGTCGCGGTGGGGGACACCGTGCGCTGGATTGTCGGCGATACCACCAGTGGCGCGGGTACGACCAGAAGGGTGCATATCCTGGTCAAGCCGACGCGACCGGACCTGACCACCAATCTGATCGTCAATACCGACCGGCGGACCTACCTTGCCGAACTGCGGGCGACACCCGCGACCTATATGGCGTCCGTCTCCTGGGACTATCCCGAGGATGAGCTGATTGCCCTGCATCGGCAGGACAGTAACGCCGACGAAGCGGCGCCCGTGGATGCGGGGCTGAATCTCGACGCGCTGAATTTCCGATACGCGATCGAGAGTGTGAAAGGCGGAACACCGCCCTGGCTGCCCAGCCGGGCGTTCGACGATGGCCACAAAGTCTATCTCGCGTTTCCGTCCGGTATCGGGCAGGGCGAACTGCCGCCGCTGTTCGTGCTGGGGGCCGATGGCGGCCCGGAACTGGTGAACTACCGGGTGAGGCAGAACTGGATGATCGTCGATCGCCTGTTTGCGGCGGCCGAATTGCGGCTTGGGGATAAACATTCCGAGCAGCGAGTACGGATCGTCCGCACGGATGGCAGGAAGTCATGAGCGGCGCGGAAGAGCGCCCGGAAGGGAATACGGGAGCCACCACAAGCGGAAGCGGAACAGGACCATCATCCCCGCCGCCCTCTCCCGATTTGCGGCTGCGCGTGCAGCGTCCGCCGGTGGTCCGGCTCTCGCGCCCCGTCATCTGGACGCTGGGTGGTGCGGGGATGCTCGCGATCGGTCTTGCGCTGGGCTACGCGCTGCAAAATGGTACACAGAAGGGGTCGGTCCAGGGGGCACAGGACACCGACACCCGTCCTTCGGCCGACGGGCTGGCCGCTCTCCCCAGTGATTATACCGCCACTCCAAAACTCGGGCCGCCTTTGCCCGGCGATCTCGGCAAGCCGATCCTCGACGCACAGCGGAACGGTCGCGCGGGACCGGTCTCGGGCATGGGAGACCGCCGTGGCGATCAGGAAATCGAGGCGGCCCGCACCAGCAGGCTCTTCGCCCAGATCGAGGCGCGGGACGGCCAGACTGCGCAGACGATTCCGGTCATGGCCACCGCTCCCGGAGCACAGGCATCACCGACCGGCCCCGACCAGCAGACCGGCAATCGCGCCTTCCTGGCGGGTCAGCCGGACCGCATGACCGTCAGCCCGGATCGGATCGTATCTCCCGCCTCGCCTTATATCCTCCAGGCTGGGACCGTCATTGCCGGCGCACTCAATACGAAGATCAGTTCCGATCTGCCCGGACAGATCGTAGGGCATGTCACCCAGAACGTCTATGACAGCCCGACCGGACGGTCCTTGCTTATCCCGCAGGGAAGCACCCTGTTCGGGGCCTATAACAGCGGCATTTCCTTCGGGCAGCAGCGCACCCAGATCATCTGGACCCGGCTGATCTATCCGAACGGCGAAAGCCTCGTCCTGGAAAAGCTGCCCGGCGGCGACGCCATCGGCCAGTCCGGCCTGTCCGACGAGGTGAACAATCATTGGGGCCAGCTCTTCAGGGCGGCGCTCGTCACGACCCTCCTCAGCGTGGGCTCCGAAGCGGGCACGTCATGGAACGAGAACAACCTGATGCAGGCCATCCGCTCCGGCGCGAGCAACGGGTTTTCCATGGTCGGCAACCGGCTGATTGATCGCAGCCTGAATATTCAGCCGACGCTGACAGACCGGCCGGGCCTGCCGTTCATGCTTATCCTGAATCGCGACCTGATCTTGAACCCCTGGCACCCAAAGGAACCGGCTCCATGACGAAGCTGCGCATCACCGAAATTCCCGACGAAAAGCCGGTCCGCGTCACCGTGGACCTGCCTGCGGACCTTCATCGCGATCTCGTCACTTATGCTGCCCTGGTCAGCCAGAACGGCCAGCCCGTCGAGCCTGCCCGTCTCGTGCCGCACATGATCCGTGGCTTTATCACATCCGACCGCGCGTTCCGAAAGCTCCGGCAGGGGCCACGGCGGGCAGCCGTTAAAACGCAGCCGCCTGCTGCTCCAGAAAACGAATGACTGTTCTCGCGGCCGGTGGGCAGCGCTCACGGTGCCAGGCCGCGCCATACGCGAAGTGGGAAAACCCGTCCCCGTCGATGACTTCCACTACAGCGATCCGCTCCCGGATGGCAGCGGGCAGAAAGCCCAGCCAGGCATCCGGCAATAGGGCAATGCCACTTCCATTTGCTGCCAATGCGACGACCCGCAGGCTTCTGACCGCCTCCTGACGTGTCACAGGAACAAATCCCGCCTGCCGCATCTTGCGCATCAGGAGCGCGAGCAGTTCGTCGCCGGTATCATCCTTCCCGATCAGAAAGATTCCGTCGTGCAACTCGGCCCATGACGCGGTTCCGACCTGTGCGATCGGATGTTCGACCGGCATGATCGCAACGACACGATCGCTCCAGAGCGGGATCGTGGCCGCCATGCTGCCGGGCAAGGGCAGCGTCATTATCGCGAGGTCGATCTCTTCCTGTTCCAGGGCCTGGAGCAGTTCTTTTTTCGCATTATCCCGATAAATGAAGGAGATACCGGGTTGCGCACGGCTGTACGACTCCAGTATCGCCGAGATCCGGCCGGGTGGGATGCTGCCCTGGACGCCCACGGAGATGACGCCGGTCTCGCCCCGGCTCCAACGCCGCGTGCGCTCGTACAGTCCGACAGTTCCATCGAGCAGCTTCTCAGCCTCTCGCAGAAAGGCAACTCCCGCCGGGGTCAGTCTGGCACCGCTCGACGTGCGTCGAAAGAGGGAGACGCCAAGTCGCTCTTCCAGTAATCGCAAAGACCGGCTTACGGCAGATTGTTTGCCTCCCAACGCCCGTGCGGCTCCGTGGATACTTCCCTCCCTCGCGATGACACGCACGAACAGCAATTCCCGCAGATCGAGAGGTGGTCGCCGAACCGACATTTTCTGTCTATCCCGATTTTTTGAAGACCTTCGGCATGACGTGCCAAAATCCAGTCATCGTGCTTTCAAGTCTGCAATCATATTTCGTTCACAATATATTATGGAATTACTGTCTGGCTTCGCCATGAAGCCATCGCAGTATCCGCACTACGGTGCGAAATGCTCTTGTGGCATAGTGCGCTAATGTACCACCTCGCCGGAGAGAAATGGAAGCATGATGAACCTATTGGACGAATTCATCCCGCGCTTCGATTTCAGCGAGCGACACAGTGTCGATATCTCCGCCCCGGCCAGTCGCATCATGAACGCGGTGGCTGCATGGCGGAATCAGGACGATCCGCTGGTTCGTGCCGCCATCTGCCTGCGCGAAATGCCCGCCCGGCTGTTAGGCCATGCGCGGCAACGGCATCTGGACCTCACCGACTTCACGGTGCTGGAACGGCGGGGCGATGCCGCCCTGGTCTATGGCCTCATCGGCGCGTTCTGGCGGACGGATTACGGATTGTGCGACATTCCTACGACCGGCGCTTTTCTCATCCCTCGCCAAGATGACGTCTGCAAGCTCGCTCTGGGCTTCTCCATCCAGCGGGGACCACACGGCACCCAGCGGCTGGTGACGGAAACCCGCGTGTTTTGCGTCACGGACCGGGCCAGGCGTCGCTTCGCCCCCTATTGGTATCTGATCCGCCCGGTCAGCGGCCTGATCCGCCGTCGCATGCTCACGGCTATCCGGGAACAGTCGGAGTCTCCGCCCTCTCACCACCCGCGCCCAGCATTGCCATGAAGCTTTATGATTGTCCGACCGCTCCTAATGTCGCGCGTGTATGCGCCTGCGTTCTGTGCCTTTAATCCAGCCTGCACCGTTCCCGTTCTGGAACTGAACGACCTCGCCGCGATCTGCGAGGCGGCCGTTATCTGGAGGAACTTCATCTTGATCCCAGTCTGACAGACGCGAAGAGAATACGGTGCGGCATCATCGGTATGTGGAACTAGTGTACGGAGATTAAAGAGCAAAATAACTCGGAGATTCATAGAGTACTAGAAATGCTGTCAGCTATAATTCCTAGAAGTCTTGCTGTATCTGCATTTTCTTTTGACAACCTTTTAGATAGCTCTCGGATCAAATCTGCATCCAATTCTTTAGGTTTTATCTCCTGCGCGGAATTTGTTTCCCCAATAACATTTCCCTCTAGTGCCATTGCAAGTAATTTTTCTACACGCTTGGCAGCCTCGAGCGAAGTATCGCGTTGGACATGGGCGTAAATGGCGGTCGATTTGAGGTTGGCGTGTCCTAAAAGAGCACCGGTCAGGGCCAATGCTTCGCCGCTTGACGTCGCAGTAGAGCCAAGAGTGTGCCGAAGGGTGTGAGGCGTTACGCCCGGTAGATCGGCAAGTTTGATAACTTCCGACCAGATATTGCGCGTGCCTTGGTAATGTCCTTCCTCGCCTCTCTCCGCCGGAAAAAGATAGCCTTTCTTGCGGTCCTTCAGGAGATTCTCGAGCATTGCTCTCGCCGTGGGGCCGATGGGGCGAATCGATCTCCCAGTCTTGCTATCCTCGAACTCGAAGAGGTTATCCTCTAGATTGACTTCCTCAACCTTGAGCGCCGCAATTTCGTTTCGACGACATCCGGTAAGCGCCCAAAGCCGGGCGATTGCGACCCCTTTAGGATTTGCCCCTCGTGTCTCGACCTTGTTGAACGCGTCGCCTAGTCGGGCTACTTCCTCCAACGTCAAAAAGCGCATGCGACGATTATCCGTCTTTCTGACGGAAGCCCCTTCGACGGGATTTTGGGCGATAAAGCCGTGCCGCCTGCCGAAACTGAATACGGCCGAAAGATCACGAACGACCTTCCGTGCTGCGCCCTCACCGCCCCGAACGATAAGACGTTTGCGCGGCCCAATCTTTATGTCTTTCGCGGTCTTGCCAGTTGTTACGTCGGCCACAAATCGCTCGACATCGCCCGAAGTGATCTCGCTCGCACGACGTCCCCCTAGAAGTGGTTCAACATGGTGACGAAGCCGTGACATGGTGTATTGCTTGGTGAGAGGTTTCATGGGCTTGCCCTTATGAATACCCCTTTGCACGATGCATCCATGCTCCTCGTAGAAGTCGAGTAAGTCCCGAATCGTTTTTTCGCGCCGCTTCTCCTGCACGTCACCCGCTGGGTCTTCGCCGTGTGCGACCGCGCCCAGCAGGCCCCTAGCCTTCCTTCTCGCCTGTTCGACGGTAAGTGCTCCGAATCGTCCAAGCGCCAGGAATCGCCTTGGTGCCGATCGGCCACCGCCCTCAATGCGATAGCGTATGATGAAAGTTTTCGTGCCGCTTTTCTCGATGCGTAGTCCAAAGCCAGCGAGATCGAGATCCCACAAGTCATATCGACTATCTCGGACCTCGGCCTTGTCGACGACGGGCTTGGTCAAACGTACGCTGGACGATCGTTTCATCGCACGCCTCGTATTGAGTTCTCGGGTGGACACCACCATAAAATGGTGTCCACATGGTGTCCACCGTAGAGAGAAACTCTGGCAAATTGGAGCGAACGCCTTACAAAGCGCCGCCAAATAATACTCTGTTATAAAACGATATTATCGTATGGAAGCGAAAGGTAGAGTGTGGGATGGTAGAGTATATGCAACCTTGCCAAGGTTGGGGTCGTGGGTTCGAATCCCATCGCCCGCTCCAGATAATCTACTGATTTATCTGGAGCGGTGCTTCCGAAATACCAAAAAAAACTCTTAGAACTTTACGAAGAGCAGGAATTACTTTCCTGAATTCTTTGTGATCTTGTGCGCTCAAACGCTTTGCATACCAATGAACCTGACTCTTTGATCAGCAAAATCTCGCTTTGGACAGGTTGCGTCACCCTCGGAAGGTTTTTAACCGTCGCAGGGTAACAAAAAAATAACGCGGCGAGATTTTGAGACATTATCCCACCATAAAGCGCTTTTTGCGCTCAGTTCCGGCTATTGCGGGCCTGATGTCTGCCCTGTCATTTCCCTGCGGCATGGGCAGCAAGGTCTGGGCATCTGATGCCGAGCCTCAGCCAAAGCGCGAGCAATGGTACACTGGCTCTCTCATTTCGCCGTCTGGCCCGCAGTTCAAGGCAGGTGTGCTCGGAATCGAACCCTATCTGACCTATAATCAGCCCGTGGATTATCTTGGGTCCAATGGGCGCTCCATGTCCTCCGGACCTGGCCAGAGAACCATCAGCAATTCAACGATGGTCAAATACGGGCTGATCGATAATGTCAGTATCCAGATATTCCCTGCCATCTCCTATGGCTGGAAGCGCGGAGATGGCACGACCAGCAGTCTGAAATTCGGCGATATGCCGGTCGACTTTCTCTGGCGCTTTCTGGACCCCAACCCCAAACGGTATATTCCGTCGCTGAGCCTGTTTGTCGGCATGCTCATGCCGACGGGTGATTATTCCAATCTGGGCCGAAGTCAGGACGGCGTGGGCAATGGCGCCTATGTTTTCCGCACGGCACTGGTAGAGCAATCAGCCTATGAGTTGCCGCATGATCACACGTTGCGGCTGCGTATGTGGGCGACGTTTCGGCGCGCTGTCACCTCGGCCCGTCTTGATAACGTGACGAGCTATGGCACCACCAAGGGTTTCGTGGGGCGTGGGCGCCCTGGCATGAGTGGCCAGACTGGCTTCTCACTCGAATATGGCTTCAACCAGCGCTGGGTGCTTGCTGTCGATATGGTGCGCGACTGGGCCAATGGCGCGCGCATCTGGGGCTCTGACGCGAGGGGGCGGCGTATCGATCGAATCAATGGGTCATCAGGCGACTGGATGGTGGCACCGGCACTCGAATTCAGCTGGTCGCCCCGTTTCGGCGTCATTGCAGGCGCTTCGGTTTTCTATGCCGGCCATAATACCAACATGAATGTTGCACCGCAGATCGCGGTTAACATGATGTTCTGATTGCGAAATGGAAGGCAGGCGCTTTCCGGCAGGAGTGCAGCCGCCCGAACAGGGCTTGCCTTGGATGCGAGACCACGCCACAGCTTGGCGCTGATCCCGCTTCAAGGAACTCTTTCATGGCGACAGACGGCCCGTCTCGCACTCTTCATCGCCAGCTCGGTCCATTCAGTCTGCTCATGATGGGGATCGGTAGCGTCGTGGGTGCGGGCATCTATGTTCTCCCCGGTGTCGCTGCCTCGCAATATGCCGGTCCGGCTGTCTCCCTTTCATTTGTTCTTGCAGCCATCAGCTGCGGCTTTATCGGGCTCTGCTATGCCGAGCTCGCCTCGGCGCTTCCGCGTTCCATGGGCGGGGCTTACGGTTATGCACGAGCGGTGCTGGGCGTGAGGCCTGCCTGGTGGGTCGCCTGGATGCTGGTGCTGGAATATGCGCTGGCCGGATCAGCTGTCTCGGTCGGGCTGACGGGCTATCTCGCCAAATTCCTGTCGGGCTGTGGCATTACCCTGCCTGCTTCTCTGAGTGGGTCGACCGTCATCTGGCAGGATGGCGGTTTCCATCTCGTGGCGCAGATCAATGCGGTGGCGCTTTTTCTGGTGCTTGTTCTTGGCCTGGTCCTGTCACGCGGCATCCGTCAGGCAAGCAGGGCTAATGTCGCCTTTGTGTTGCTGAAGCTCGCTGTGTTGGTGGTTTTTGTCGGGGTGGGGTGTTCGCAGGTGAAGCCGGCTCTCTGGCACCCCTTCCTGCCGCCTTCAGAAGGCGGGTTCCATTTTGGCATCGCCGGGCTGTTGCGCGCGGTGGCTGTCGTCTCTTTTGCCTATCTTGGCTTCGATTCGATTTCGATTGCAGCTTCTGAAGCGCGGCAACCGGGACGGGATGTGCCGTTCGGGCTTATTGGCGCTCTGGCGATCAGCGCGGTGCTCTACGTCATGGTCTCACTGGTGATGACCGGGCTTGTGCCGTTTCGCCAGCTTGGCACGGCAAGCCCTGTTGCGTTGGCGG
>NZ_AYXS01000049.1:151455-153439 GCF_000505765.1 Asaia sp. SF2.1
CTCGGTGCTGTTCGTCAGTCTTTATGGTCAGTCCCGCCTTTGCCACATCCTTTCCCATGATCGCCTTATCAGCCCGCGCCTCAGTCTGGTCGATGCAAGGACGGGTGCGCCAGTGCTCGCCATTGCGCTGACTACAGGCCTGACCGCGCTGACGGCCGCGCTCCTTCCCATTACCTTGCTGGCCGATCTCGTCAGTATCGGCACGATGATCGGTTTTCTGGTGATCGCCTTCGCCGTCATGAAGCTGCGTGGTGATGAAGGCCTGCCTCAGGCACGGTTTCGGGTGCCGCTGGGCGGTATGCGTTTTGGCAGGCTCTGGATCGGAATTGTGCCGGTTCTGGCCATACTGGCCTGCCTGATCAATCTGGCGACCGTGCTGACCGACCTGACCGCGCAAACCCTGCGCGGCGAGTGGATCCCGCTAGGGTTTCTCGCGTTGTATTGCGTCGCGGGTTGGTTGCTTGGGCGCAGGCAAACCAAGCCTGGTCATGTATCAAACTGATCGAGCGCAAAGTGCAGGGAGGAGATGGTGCCGACACTCGGAATTGAACCGAGGACCTACTGATTACGAATCAGTTGCTCTACCCCTGAGCTATGTCGGCGTCCTTGGCGCGGTGCTATAGCCGAGACCGGAGCCGACTGCAACAGGGCAAACACCTATCTCTCAATGGAATCGTCCGCTACACTATGATTCATGTCTGATCGCTTCCACAAGCGTCTCTGGCGCAACGCTGTCACCATGGCTTCCGCAGTGCCTCCCACACCGACACTCAAGGTTGTGGAAGGTTTGCGAGAGTGTCCTGATTGTGGCCTGTTCCAGATGGTACCTCGCCTTAGGCGGGGTCAGGTGGCCTATTGCACGCGCTGCGATGCCCAGTTGGCACGCAGGCGTCGAACGCCGCCGATTGCGGCACCTACCGCCTTCTGCCTGGCCTCGGCAGCGCTTTACATCGCATTGCTCATCACGCAGCTTCTCACCATCAATGTGCATGGGCGGGTCAATACAGTCACCATTCTCACCGGGCCGATCGAACTTGGTCGGGAAGGGTTTGGCGAGATCGGTCTGATCGTCGGGCTGACGACACTCGTCATGCCCGGTGTGGTCATTGCCCTCATGGGGGCGATTCTGGTGGGCGCCAGCCGTCGTACCATGCCTGATTGGGCGCCGCGTCTGATGTCCTGGTACGAAAGACTGCGCGAATGGTCGATGATCGAGGTTTATATCCTCGGTGTCTTCGTTGCCTATACCAAGCTGATCGACCTGGCGATTGTCGATCTCCAGGCCGGTGTCTTTCTGATTGCCGCGCTCATGATCACCATGGCGGCCACAGATTCCACCCTCGATGTCGAGCGTATCTGGGATAACCGCGATATTCGTGAGGAAATGGCGGATGGTCAGGGGCGGATCCTGCCTGTCGAGCATCTGACGGCCACCGACGATTCGATGCCACCCATCCAGCATATGCTGTCCTGTCACTCCTGCGGACTGGTCATGGCGTTCGATCATGAAGTGTCGCGCGAGGGTGATATGGGCGATTGCCCGCGATGCCATCAGATCCTGCGTCGTCGGAAGTCGAACAGCCTGACCAATGCCGCTGCCCTGCTTCTGGCGGGGATCATCTGCTACATTCCGGCCAATATGCTGCCTGTGATGACCTACACCAAGATGGGTCAGCCCGACACCAGCACCATCATTCACGGTGTGATCGAACTCTGGCAGTCCAACCTGATCCCGCTTGCCCTGCTGGTGCTGTTCGCTTCCATCACCGTGCCGGTACTCAAGATCGTGTCGCTGGCGCTGATGGTTCTCGGCACGTGGCGCAAGCAGAAGCGTGGATTGCGTCTGCTGACCAAGCTCTATCGTCTAATCGATATCATCGGGCGCTGGTCGATGATCGATGTTTTCATGATCTCAATTCTTGTTGCGATCGTTCATTTTAATTTTCTCGCCAATGTTTTGGCGAATCCGGGTGTGGTTTTCTTC
>NZ_AYXS01000049.1:153510-153825 GCF_000505765.1 Asaia sp. SF2.1
CCGCAGGGGAGAACGGCCCTGTGCCTGCCCCGGACGAGGCGAGACAAAATTCCGGTCAAGGAGGGATCTCCGAGGCCGGTTCTTCATTTCCTCCTCACGATATGGAGCCTGAGCGCGCGTGAGCGACAATAACGATCAAACCCGGCAGCAGACCCCCGGCCCGAAAAAGGCAGGAATCAGGAAGACACGTTTTTCTATTGTCTGGCTGATTCCGATTATTGCTATCGTCATCGCGGGGTGGCTTGCGTGGCGTAGCATCGCCAATCGCGGTCCTGACATCACCATCACCTTCGATACGGCTTCCGGCCTGACCGC
>NZ_AYXS01000049.1:153928-160030 GCF_000505765.1 Asaia sp. SF2.1
CCGGACATGCGCCGTGTGATCGTTCATGTGCGCATGAACGGGGACACGGAAGACATCCTGACCGATCATACGCGCTTCTGGGTGGTGCGACCCCGCATCAATGGGGCCAGCATTACCGGGCTCGAAACCCTGCTTTCAGGGGCCTATATCGCAATCGATCCGGGTGAGAAGGGTGGTCGCTATGAGACCAACTTCACAGGGCTCGAAGCCGCACCCGGTGTGCGTTCCGACCAGCCCGGCTCCACCTTCATGCTGGTCACGCCGACGCTGGGGTCCATCGGTGAAGGGGCTCCCGTATTCTTCCGCGACATGTCTGTAGGCGAGGTTCTTGGCTACACCATGCCGCCGGGGGGCGAGGGGCCGATCATGGTCCAAGTTTTCGTCAAATCGCCCTATGACCATTACCTTCGCACCGATTCGCGTTTCTGGAACGTCTCGGGCGTGCAGGTGGGGCTCGGTGCCGGTGGCCTCAAGGTCCAGCTGACGTCACTTCAGGCGCTCCTCTCCGGTGGTGTGGCCTTTGGCCTTCCGACGCGCCGCCTGAAAGTCGATGCCCCGCAGGCACCGGCCAACTCGGTATTCCGTCTCTATGCAAGCCAAGCTGAAGCCGACAATGCGCGTTATCATCAGCGTGTGAAGGCAGCGACCTATATCGACAGTTCAGTGAAGGGACTGACGTCCGGAGCTTCGGTCAGTATGTTCGGTATCCAGGTGGGCAGTGTGACCGATGTCTCACTCAAGGTGAACGAGCAGGACGCCACAGCACGGGTACGCGTGGAAATGGAGCTTGAGCCCGAGCGCGTTCTGAACAGCGAGGAAACATCGCGGGACTCGCAGCACAAGCTGCTGGAGGCTTTCGTTGCCAAGGGGATGCGCGCTTCAGTCGAGAGCGCCAGCTTCCTGACGGGCGAATCGATGATCGGTCTGCAATTCGTCAAGAACGCCAAGCCTGCGTCGCTGACCTATGAGGATGATGTAGCCATTATCCCGAGCCAGCCTGGCGGGATTGACGGCATCATGGCTTCAGCTGCCACAACTATGGATAAGGTGGCCGCCATGCCCCTCACCCAGATTGGCGAGCATCTGAATGATCTCCTGGCCCACGCGGACCAGCGTCTGGCCAGCCCTGAGGTCAAGCAGTCGATCGTCGCGCTGCGCGATTCACTGCGTCATATCTCGGAACTGACCCAGAATGCGAGCGAAGGGATGAAGCCGCTTCTCAAGAAGCTTCCTGCCATGAGCGACGCCCTGCAGGGCACACTCAAAAATGCGCAAACCGTTCTCGCAAGCTATGGCGGCGATACCGATTTCCACCGGGATCTGCAGGCCATGATCACGCAGCTCAGCCAGGCCGCACGCTCCATTCGTTTCCTGACGGATTATCTCAACCATCATCCTTCAGCCTTGATTACGGGACGCCACTGACGTGCAGATTTTTTCCTTCCCTCTCCTCGGTCAATCGCGTTCCCGGTCGGTGGGGCGCGTGATGCCTCGACTATGCGCTAGCGCATTGATGCTGGGTGTCATGGGTACTGCACTGACCGCCTGTGGCAGCGACCCGACGCTTTATTCTGTGGCGTCTGTTCCCGGTGTGGCCCAATCTGGTGGGCCGGTCACGGTCGAAGTGCGAACCCCGGTTGTAACGGCCAGCCTCGATCGCGATGAAATCGTGCGACAGGACAAGGACTACAAGCTGGAAATTGCCAAGGGAAATGCGTGGAGCGAGCCGATCGGTGACATGATTGGCCGTGTGCTTACGCATGATCTGGCCCAGCGCCTGCCGGGCAGTACGGTCTTCGCGCAGAACGATGCCGTCTCGACCAAGGCGCAGGCCTTTGTTGAAGTCACGATTACGGCGTTCAACGCGGATCAGCAGGGCAACGCCCTGCTGACGGGATCGCTCTCGGTGCATGGCGACAAGCCGGGCATCGGCCCCAACCTCACTGTGCCGGTGCAGCTTCAGGCCCATCTGGACAACAAACGGGCCAACACGCTCGTGGCGGGGCTCAGTACGTTAACCGGTCAGCTCGCCGATCTGGCTGCGCAGAAAATCCGCGCTCTGCCGGTATTGCCGATCACGCCCTGAGGGTAAGCGGGGCTTTGCCCCGCTTCCGTTGGGGAGACAGGTTTGCCTGGCCAGCGGCAGAGGACACAAAAAAACCGCCTCCTTTCGGGGGCGGTTTTTTTTGTCTATCGAGAGATGATCAGAGCTTTTCGACCTGTGTATAGTCCAGCTCCACCGGGGTGGAACGACCGAAGATCGAGACGCTGACCTTGAGGCGCGAACGTTCTTCGTCCACTTCCTCGATAACGCCATTGAAAGAGGTGAACGGGCCATCGGCCACGCGGATCTGCTCGCCAATCTCGAAGGTAAGCGCGGAACGCGGACGCTCCACACCTTCTTCCGCCTGCTTGAGCATACGCTCGGCTTCGGCTTCGGTAATGGGCGAGGGACGATTGCGCGTTCCCAGAAAGCCGGTGACCTTGGGTGTGTCCTTGACCAGATGCCATGCATCATCGGTTAGTTCCATTTTCACCAGCACATAACCGGGGAAGAACTTGCGCTCGGCATTGATCTTACGACCACGACGAACCTCGGTGACGTCCTCTGACGGAACCAGCACTTCCTCGAACTGGTCGCTCAGACCCTTCTGGGCTGCCTGTTCCTTGATGTGGGTCGCAATCTTCTTCTCGAACCCGGAATAGACATGCACGACGTACCAACGCTTAGCCATGGTTGTTCGTCTTAGCCTCCAACGCCAAAGAGTTCGCGCACGCCAAGCCCGATGACCTGGTCGACAACGAAAAAGAAAACTGAGGTAAGGGCAGCCATGGCAAGGACGGCGCCCGTGGTGACCAGCGTGTTACGGCGTGTTGGCCAGGTGATCCTGGTCGCTTCCGTACGTACGTCCTTCAGGTACTGAACCAGATTGAAACGAACGGCTGGTTTGGACGAGGGTTTCGGGGCGTCTTTCGAAGCGCCTCCCTTGGAGGGCGAAGACTGCTGGGACCCGTGTTTTGGGGTAGTGACCGACACCGTCATCCTCATATTCTTCAGAAAGCCGCGCGTGGCGGAATACCGCGCCCGACTCCGCTCGCTGGAGTAAACCAGCGGCTGCGGCGTGGTGGCAGGGGCGGAGGGTCTCGAACTCTCAACCTCCGGTTTTGGAGACCGGCGCTCTAGCCAATTGAGCTACACCCCTAGCGTCGTCCGCCTGGTCAACCGTCGAGGATGAAACATCCAGTCGGGTTGGGTCATGACGAGACCACTTGCGGCGTAATGCGGCGCTCGGGCTTTTAAGTCAAGAGATCATTTGCAGTTTTTCGAGCAAAACTGTCTCTTGCTTCAACGCGGGATCAGCGTTAGGGAGAGCCATCAGCTGAAGCGCGGGCGTAGCATAGTGGTAATGCAGTAGCCTTCCAAGCTTCTGAGGAGGGTTCGATTCCCTTCGCCCGCTCCAGCCGATATCCCTCCCGGAAAATCAGTCTTTTTCAAGCTAATCTCTCACGCCCTGCCGTGGGCTGATGCATGTCGCCTGTCATTCGGTCGCGCAGGGTCTGTGGCTTGCATGGGCCGAGGCAAACTGCGTGATCATGAGGGCAACCGGCGCGTCGCCCACATTCCCGGACAGATGGCCTGCATGGCCCTGTGCATCGGACTTTGCCCCGATATCCTCACTGAGAAGAGCGTCGCCGGGGTTCAGCTCGACGCGCGTGCCATCCATGCTTTGCACGAACCACACACCCTGAATGGGGATGATCCATTGCACGCTTTCGGGGGCGTGCCAGCCACCCTTCCAGTGGGCGGGCTGGATGCTGGTCACCATGCGCGCCTCACCCTGCTGGGCATGGTTCACCCATTGCGGATCGGCGTGGGCAGCAAGGCGGCTCAGGGTAAAATTCTTCAGCTTGCATTTCGTGAGATGGCTCACACCCTGCTCATCAGTCCAGTTATCCCAGTAAGGCACACCGGCAGGTTGCTCGACCGATGGCATCTCGGGTTGGGCGAAAGCCGTGAAGGGCATCATCGCTGCCAGAATCGAAATAGAAGACAGCGTGCGGCGACAGGGTAGAGGGCGGGCAAGGTAAGCGGCAAACATCAGGTAAGGGGGCCTTTGGCTCTCAGTTGGGGGTGGTGGCGGGGTTTTGGCAAAATCACACGCATAAGTGCAACCTCGGGAACGAACCGGTCTGGCATCGGGTGTCCACGCGAGAGAGTCATGACGCTGCTTTGAGCCTGCATGGGCGCAGGACCGGGCAGGGGCGGTGTTTGGGCAGGTGCTCCCCGCCAGAAGAGAGGCAAGGCGGCGATTTCAGCGCCTCGTGGCCTAGAGTGTCAGTTGCACTTGGCGCGGCCTGCGTGCTAGACGCCCCGCGAGGCCTGATCCGTTATTGCGGAATCGGGACGAACAGTCTCGTTATCTGAGTCATGATCAATCGGTTCCATGAACGATGCGATGGGCACATGCCCTGCACTATGGTCGCGATGGTCATCAGGATGTTTGTGTAATTGGGGTGGGAACGCCGGACGTGACAGTGGTCGAAACAGCCGAGGCACCGCAGGTCAGCATGGATGCGTCGGGGGGCATGGCGCAACGCTACGCTCTCGCGCTCTATGAATATGCTGAAGAGAAATCGGTGCTCCCTGAAGTGCTGGATCAGGTGCGCGCCCTGCGCAAGCTGATTGCGGAAAGTGCGGCACTGCGCGAATTTCTGGCCGACCAGAGCCTCGATTCCCGCCAGGCAGGCCAGGGCCTGGAAGCTGTTCTCAAGGCGCAGGGCTTCAGCGAGACGCTCAAGCGCTTTATTGGTGTGGTGTCACGCAACCGTCGTGCATCACGTATTGATGAAATTCTCGGTGCCGTTCTTGCCCTCGACGCCAAGCGTCGTGGCGAGACGATTGCCGAAGTGCGCAGCGCGCAGCCTCTGACGGCTGGTCAGCGCAGCGCCTTGCAGACTCGCCTGGCCGAGGCGGGCTATGCCCGTGTCTCCATGATCGAGCGCGTTCAGCCTGAGCTGATCGGTGGCCTTGTCGTGCAGATTGGCGCCAAGCTTTTTGATACCTCCATTCGCGGGCGTCTGACCCGCATCCAGAATGCCATGAAGGGAGCCGCGTGATGGATATCCGTCCCGCAGAGATTTCGGACATCCTCAAGCAGCAGATCGCGTCCTTCAATGACGAAGCGCAGGTCTCCGAGACGGGCACCGTCCTGTCCATCGGTGACGGTATCGCGCGCGTCTATGGCCTGTCGAATGCCATGTCCGGCGAAATGGTCGATTTCCAGGCTACGGGCGACCGCGGCATGGTGCTGAACCTCGAAGAGGACAGCGTCGGTATCGTCGTGTTCGGTGATGGCGATGGCATCCGTGAAGGTGACACCGTCACCCGTACGGGCGCAGTGGTTGAAGTGCCGGTCGGCAAGGGGCTTCTGGGTCGCGTTGTTGATGCCCTCGGCAACCCGATCGACGGCAAGGGCCCGCTGACCGACGTCGTCATGAAGCGCGCCGAAGTGAAGGCTCCGGGCATCATGCCGCGCCAGTCCGTGTGCGAGCCGATGCAGACCGGTATCAAGGCGATCGATGCCCTGGTGCCGATTGGCCGTGGCCAGCGTGAACTCGTGATCGGTGACCGTCAGACCGGCAAGACCGCCATTCTGATCGACACCATCGTGGCCCAGAAGCCTGTCAACGCCACGGGTGACGAGAAGCAGAAGCTTTACTGCATCTATGTCGCTATCGGCCAGAAGCGTTCGACCGTTGCAAACCTTGTTCGTACGCTGACGGAAGAAGGCTCGATGGAATACTCCATCGTCGTCGCCGCCACAGCGTCTGACCCGGCACCGATGCAGTATCTTGCACCGTACTCGGCCTGCTCGATGGGTGAGTTCTTCCGTGACAACGGCATGCACGCCCTGATCTGCTATGACGATTTGTCCAAGCAGGCTGTGGCCTATCGCCAGATGTCGCTGCTGCTGCGTCGTCCGCCGGGCCGTGAGGCTTTCCCGGGTGACGTGTTCTATCTGCACTCGCGTCTGCTCGAGCGCGCCGCCAAGATGTCCGACGAGTTCGGCGGTGGTTCGCTGACGGCTCTTCCGGTGATCG
>NZ_AYXS01000049.1:160076-164973 GCF_000505765.1 Asaia sp. SF2.1
GATCTTCCTTGAGACCGACCTGTTCTACAAGGGCATCCGCCCCGCCGTAAACGTCGGTGGTTCGGTGTCGCGCGTTGGTTCGGCTGCCCAGATCAAGGCGATGAAGCAGGTTGCCGGCAAGATCAAGCTCGACCTCGCCCAGTACCGTGAAATGGCTGCGTTCTCGCAGTTCGCTTCCGATCTGGACCCCGCTACCCGCAAGCAGCTTGAGCGTGGCGCACGCCTGACGGAACTGCTGAAGCAGCCCCAGACATCGCCGCTGCCGGTTGAAGAGCAGGTTGTCGTGCTGTTCGCCGGTACGCGTGGCTTTGTCGATGTGGTCAAGGTCGATCAGGTCGTGCGTTACGAAGCCACTCTGCTGGCCGAAATGCGCAGCTCGGGCAAGGCCATCCTCGACGCCATCCGCACCGATCGTCAGATCAAGCCGGAAGTCGAAGCCAAGCTGACCGAACTGCTGACGGCGTTCAACAAGCGTTTTGCAGCCTAAGGACGGACCATGCCCTCGCTGAAGGAACTGCGCGCCCGGATCGCGGGCGTGAAATCGCAGCGCAAGATCACGAGTGCCATGAAGATGGTCGCAGCGTCCAAGCTGCGCCGTTTTCAGAAGCATGCCGAGGCCTCGCGTCCCTATGCTGCCGCCATGCGCCGCATGTTGTCCGAGCTTGCGACGGCAACTTTAGGCCAGGGCGAGTTGCCCGTGCTTCTCGAAGGCGGCAAGGGTTCGACCCATCTTATCGTTTTGCTGACCAGCGATTTCGGTCTGGCGGGTGGCTTCAATGCCAATCTGGTGCGCTCGGTGCGTCAGATCGTCTCGCGTCTCGAATCGCAGGGTGAAACGGTGCGCATCCTGCCGGTCGGCCGCAAGGGCGGTGAGGCCATGGCGCGCATCTTCCCCGGTAAGCTGATCGAGCGTTACGAAGGCACGGCTGGCCGCGAGGTGCAGTTCCAGAAGGCTGTCGACCTCGGCCAGCGCGTTACCGAACTGCTTACCGATGGTCAGGTCGATCGCGTGACGGTGGTGTTCAACCGCTTCGTCAACGCCATGACCCAGATCCCGACGGAAGAAGCGCTCGTTCCGCTGCCCGTGGCCGAGAACGACAACGCCAGTGAATATACCGCTCAATATGAATTTGAGCCCAATGAAGCCGAGCTGCTCGCTCAGCTTCTGCCGCGTAATATCCAGGTCCAGTTCTTCGCTGCGCTTCTTGAAAGTGCGGCTGGTGAGCAGGGTGCACGCATGACGGCGATGGATAACGCGACACGGAATGCAGGCAAGGCGATCGACTCTCTGTCGCAGCGCTATAACCGCACCCGCCAGAGCAACATCACCAAAGAACTTATCGAGATCATCTCCGGCGCTGAAGCCGTCTGAGACTTTTACGCAGGAGCCGAAATACGATGTCCGAAACTCTGTCGTCTGCCAGCAGCAACGTCGTGGGTCGCGTGACGCAGGTCCGCGGTCCCGTGGTCGATGTCCAGTTCGAAGGCACGCTGCCGCATATCCTCAATGCGCTGCACGTCCAGATTGGCGACCAGACCCTCGTGCTCGAAGTGGCACAGGAAATTGGTGAGCGCGAAGTGCGCTGCATCGCCATGGATAGCACCGATGGTCTGGTCCGTGGTAGCGAAGTAAAGGATACCGGTGCCCAGATCACGGTGCCGGTTGGCCCGGCGACGCTCGGCCGTATCCTCAACGTCATCGGCGAGCCCGTCGATGAGCGCGGCCCTGTCGTGTCCGACAAGCACTATCCGATTCACCGCAAGGCTCCCTCCTTCGAGGACCAGGCTGCGGCTTCCGAGATTCTGGTCACCGGTATCAAGGTTGTCGATCTGCTTTGCCCGTACCTCAAGGGCGGCAAGATCGGCCTGTTCGGTGGCGCTGGCGTTGGCAAGACCGTCATCATCCAGGAACTGATCAACAACATCGCCAAGGCTCATGGCGGCGTGTCCGTCTTTGCCGGTGTCGGTGAGCGTACGCGTGAAGGCAACGACCTGTATTTCGAAATGCAGGATGCCGGCGTGATCAAGATCGGTGAAGATGGCTCGACGGCTGGCTCCAAGGTGGCGCTGGTTTATGGCCAGATGAACGAGCCGCCGGGTGCCCGCGCTCGCGTGGCCCTGTCCGCCCTGTCTCTCGCAGAATATTTCCGCGATGAGGAAGGCCAGGACGTGCTGTTCTTCGTGGACAACATCTTCCGCTTTACCCAGGCCGGTTCGGAAGTTTCGGCTCTGCTGGGTCGTATTCCTTCGGCCGTTGGCTATCAGCCGACGCTGGCCACCGAGATGGGCGCCCTGCAGGAGCGCATCACCTCCACCAAGAAGGGCTCGATCACCTCGGTTCAGGCCGTTTACGTGCCTGCCGACGATCTGACCGATCCGGCTCCTGCTGCGACCTTCGCCCATCTTGATGCCACGACCGTGCTGAACCGCTCGATCGCGGAAATGGGCATCTATCCGGCTGTCGATCCGCTCGATTCCACCTCGCGTTCGCTCGATCCGAAGATCGTCGGTGAAGAGCACTACCAGGTGGCCCGTGACGTGCAGCGTATCCTCCAGACCTACAAGGGCCTGCAGGACATCATCGCGATCCTGGGCATGGATGAGCTGTCGGAGGAGGACAAGCAGGTCGTGGCACGCGCCCGTCGCATCCAGCGCTTCCTGTCGCAGCCTTTCCACGTAGCCGAGGTCTTTACGGGTTCGCCGGGCAAGCTCGTCGCTCTCGATGACACCGTGCGCAGCTTCAAGGCGATTGTGGCCGGTGAGTATGACCACCTGCCGGAAGGCGCTTTCTACATGGTCGGACCGATCGAAGAAGCGATCGCCAAGGCCGAGAAGATGAAGGAGTCGGCGTAAGCCCATGCCGGTTCAGGTCGAAATCATCAGCCCGGAAAAGCTGCTCTTCCGCAAGGAAGTCGAAATGGCAGTCATCCCGGGCGAGGAAGGCGATATCGCGGCCATGCCGGATCATGCGCCGATCATGCTCCTGCTGCGCGGTGGCGTCGTCTCCCTCTATGAGGGGGGCGTCGTAACCGAGCGCTTCTTCGTCTCCGGTGGTTTCGCCGACATCACGGCAGATCGCTGCACGATTCTGGCTGACGAGGCCCTGCCGATCAAGGACATCGTCCTGACCGAAGCAGAGTCCCGCCTCGAGACCCTCGAGCTTCAGCTGACCAATGTCGCAGCTGATGACCTCGCGGACATCGAGCGCATCTCCCGCAAGATCCAGTCCACCCGGGCTGCAATCGAGGCGGCTGAGGCTGCACACCCGATCTACTGATCGGGCATACCCGTTACCGAAAAGGCCGGCTCCCCCTCGGGTGCCGGCCTTTTTGTTTGGCTCTCGACTGATTCGGTTCCAGATACCGCAAGGAATTCCGTACTGGCCTTGCGGCTCATCGCTATCAGGTCCAGCATGAGGCCAAGGCGTAATGTGGTGTGATCCTCACATCACGCCGGTACCAGCAATAGGTTGGTGCGGCAGGCCGTATTTGCCGGGCTTGTATCTCGTGCTCTCAGCCGCGACCGCGATAGCCGGGCACATCCTGTGCAGGCACCCACACACCCTCGGGCGGCAGGCCAGTCTGCCAGAACACGTCGATGGGAATACCCCCGCGTGGATACCAGTAGGCACCAATACGCAGCCATTTCGGGTTCAGCACCTCGACCAGTTTCGTGGCAATGCTGACAGAGCAATCCTCATGAAATGCGCCATGATTGCGAAAGCTGGTGAGATAGAGCTTGAGCGACTTGCTCTCAACGATCCACTCATCCGGAATGTAATCGATCACGATATGCGCAAAATCGGGCTGACCGGTCACCGGGCAGAGCGATGTGAATTCGGGCGCGGTGAAACGCACCACATAATCGCGGCCTTTATGCGGGCTTGGCACACGTTCGAGCGTGGCGGTTTCCGGGCTGTCCGGCTGCACGGTCTGTCGGCCAAGCTGGCTGAGTGCCGCGAGATCGTTCTCTGATGTGGTCATGTGGGTCTGCCCTGATGTATGGATGGGAAATGCAAGTGTCTCAAGCCGGTTTCCCAGCCCCAGTCATCGTGTCTTCTACAGACGATTTGGCGCAACTCTGCGCCCGACTCAAGCAGGAGCCGTTCGTTACGATCGATACGGAGTTCGTGCGAGAGCATACATACTGGCCTGAACTTTGCGTGGTGCAGCTCGGCGGCGTGTCCGATGTCGCCGTGATTGACACGCTGGCGCCGGGGATCGACCTTGCGCCGCTGGCCGATCTGCTGGCAACGGAAAGCTGTGTGAAGGTCTTTCACGCTGCCCGTCAGGATCTGGAAATCTTCCTGCATCTGTTCGATGTCCTGCCGCGCTCCATTTTCGACACACAGGTGGCGGCAATGGTGGGGGGCTATGGCGATCAGGTAGGTTATGACACGCTCGTCAATGCCATTACCGGCGCGAGCATCGACAAGACCCATCGCTTCAGCGACTGGGCAGCGCGTCCGCTGTCGAAGGCGCAGATTGCCTATGCCGCAGCCGATGTCACGCATCTGCGCGATGTCTATCTTGCCCTGCATGACGAACTGGAAAAGCAGAACCGTCTGCACTGGGCTGATGCCGAGCTTGCTGTCCTGAACGATCCGGCAACCTTCCGCCCCGATCCGCGCCGCCAGTGGGAGCGGCTGAAGGCCCGCACCAATAACCGTCGCATGCTTGGCGTCTTGCGCGAGGTTGCGGCGTGGCGTGAACTTGAGGCGCAGGCGCTGAATATCCCGCGTCAGCGCCTTATCCGCGATGAAAGCCTGCTCGAAATTGCGGCTGTTCGCCCGCAGGATACTGACGCTCTCTCCCGTGTGCGTGGTGTCTCCCGTGGTTTTGCCGAGGGCAAGGCTGCGCCGGGTCTTCTGGCGGCAATTCAGACAGGCCTTGTTCTG
>NZ_AYXS01000049.1:165022-165175 GCF_000505765.1 Asaia sp. SF2.1
CCCGAGAAGGACCTCCCGCGACCGCCGCGCAAATCCGAGGGGGCCAAGCCTTCTGCGGCGTTGGTTGCGCTGCTCAAGGTCGTGCTTGCCGCCAGTTGCGAGGCCAACCGCGTGGCTCCCAAACTTGTCGCGACGAGTGAGGATCTGGACAGT
>NZ_AYXS01000049.1:165245-166951 GCF_000505765.1 Asaia sp. SF2.1
CTGGCGCTGGGTGAAACCGATAGCCCGGTTCTCAAGGGATGGCGCCGTGCCGTTTTCGGCGAGGATGCCCTTGCGCTCTTGCGAGGTGATATCCAGCTTGCCGTTGAAGGCCGCTCGGTACGGCTGATCCGCAATGATCAGGCCTGAAGACTGCTCTGATTTGGTGCTAGATCCTGCTCCGCGGTATCGCCCGGAGGCATCATGCGTAGGCAGGGCGCGGCTCAGGCGAAGCCTGAGAGGAAATGCTGAAGGGGATCAGCGACCGGCAGCCCCTGTCAGAGATTGTCACGTCATTCTTTGGTAATTCACGCGGGTTCAGATTGACTCGAGCAAGAGCTCTGTGTTTATGCGCCAGTCTCATTATAGAAAAATCCGATTTACGGATTGAGCAAGTCGTATCGACACCCTAGTTTTACGTCACAGGACTGAATGAGGAGCACGGGCGATGGAATGGACTGACGAAATAATCTCCCGTCTTCAGACGCTTTGGCAGGAAGGACTATCGACAGCCGAGATCGGGCGACAGCTCTCGATCACGAAGAATGCTGTTGTGGGCAAGGCTCATCGTCTTGGTTTGCCGCCACGCCCTTCTCCCATCCGTGCCGCAGCCAAGGCCCGCAAGGATGCTGCTCCTGAGACGGGCGTGGATACCACATCGGCGCCGCCTGCTGAAGCTGTCGCGCCAAAAGCGGTGGAACCGGTCGCAATCCCGGCCAGTGAAAAGCCGCCTGTCAAAGCTGCTGAAAAACCCGTCGAGGCGGTGCAGGAAAAGGCAAGTGAGCTTGTCGGCGTCAAGGCAGCACCTGCTGCACTGGTAGAGGATGCGCCGGCCCCGGTCATGGCTAGCCGTCCAACCGCCGCCACGCCGACATCGTCTGCTGCCGGATCGGCTTCGGCCAGTCCTGCTGCGACAAGCGAAGATGAGCCTGCCACTGCCGCGAAATCCGCTCCGCCCCGCAAATCCGCAGAGGCCAAGACCATGGCGCCAGATCTGATGCTCCGCCCGCTTCTGCGCCCGCTGACGGCCGATACGTCGCCGCGTCGTGGTCCGGCCTGCTGCTGGCCCAACGGCGATCCTGGAACCCCCGGTTTCCATTTCTGCGGAGCTAAGCCCGTTCCCGGCAAGCCCTACTGCGCCGAGCATTGCGCGATTGCTTATGTGAAGCTGCGTGACCGTCGCGAAAGCGTTGGCTGAAACGAGCCTGAACAAGGATGAATAAAAAAAGCCCGGTCCTGCTGGACCGGGCTTTTTTTGTTGCCTGTCGCCAAAACGGATCAGGCTGAAGGGGTGGTCTCTTCAGTCTTCTCAGTTGCGGGGACGGGGGCTTCGACAGGGGCCGGGCGAGCAGGCATGTCGCCTGTGATCATTTCCAGATGACCCGTGATCTGGCCACCATCCTCGACCTGCAGGCGGCGGGTGCGCGTTTTGCCAATCAGACGGCCCGTAGCACGCACGGTCAGGTTGCCACGAACGGTCAGTGTGCCGTCGATCGTGCCCGCAAGGTCGGCATCCTCAACTTCGATTTCACCGCGGAAGACACCGCCCTGTGCAACCGAAAGCTCGGTAGCCTGAAGCAGCGTGGCCTCAACCGTTCCCTCGACAACAAGGCGCTCGGCATCCTGAATCGAACCCTGCACCGAAATGCCGCGTCCAACGACCAGCGTGCGGCGGTCGGTCGCTTCACGACGCCCGCCAGGTGCCGAAG